>DAOLFI010000381.1:0-4295 GCA_035326385.1 Niabella sp. | reverse complement strand
GGCAAAAGAAATCTCCGGCTTTGTAAAGCTGCAGTGCAAGGGTGGCCAGGCCAATCCTGCAACTCCAATCGGTCCGGCGCTGGGTTCCAAAGGTGTTAACATCATGGAATTCTGTAAGCAATTCAACGCGCGCACACAGGACAAGCCAGGAAAAGTACTTCCTGTATTAATCACAGTTTATTCCGACAAAAGCTTTGATTTTGTAATCAAAACTCCTCCTGCTGCGGTACAGTTAATGGAGGCTGCTAAAATTCAAAAAGGTTCTAAAGAAAGCAACCGTTCTAAAGTAGGTAAAGTTACCTGGGAGCAGGTAGAGGCTATTGCGAAAGACAAAATGCCCGACCTGAACTGCTTCACTGCTGAAAGCGCTATGAAAATGGTAGCCGGTACAGCACGTAGTATGGGATTAACTGTAGAAGGTAAAGCCCCCTGGGAAAATTAGGCCCCACTTCCCTTACTCCTTCCTTCTTCCAAAGGATGGAAATAACGGAACTTTCTCAAAACTTTTAAAAGAATTACAATGGCTATTACAAAAAAAAGAAAAGCTGTAAACTCCAAAGTAGATGCTAACAAGGCTTATACCCTTAACGAAGCTTCTGCATTGGTGAAAGAAATAAATATTGCAAAGTTTGACGCGTCTGTAGATCTGCATGTACGTTTAGGTGTGGATCCCAAAAAAGCAGACCAGGCTATCCGTGGTACGGTTACTTTACCGCACGGTACCGGTAAAACTAAAAGAGTACTGGTGCTTTGCACCCCCGATAAAGAAGCATCGGCTAAAGAAGCTGGCGCAGACCACGTAGGATTAGACGAGTATATCCAGAAAATTGAAGGCGGCTGGACAGATATAGATGTAGTGATTGCTACACCTGCCGTAATGCCTAAAATTGGTAAATTAGGTAAAGTTTTAGGTCCGCGTAACCTGATGCCCAACCCTAAAACGGGTACGGTAACCAATGATGTTGCTGCAGCGGTGAACGAGGTGAAAGGCGGTAAAATTGCTTTTAAAGTAGACAAAGCCGGTATTATCCATGCTTCAATTGGCCGTGTAAGCTTCTCAGCAGAAAAAATTGCTCAAAATGGCCAGGAGCTGATCAATGCGCTCATCAAAGCAAAACCATCTACAGCAAAAGGTACTTATTTAAAAGGCATCAGCATGGCCAGCACCATGAGCCCCGGCATTGCTTTGGATACTAAATCTTTTGTTCACTAAGTCCCTTCCAGCCTTCTGCCCACAGGCGGAGCGTGATATGAAGCGTCTTAAAAAATATTTATACAATGACTAAAGATCAAAAAAATGAGGTAATTGAAGTATTGAAAGGAAAATTTTCCCAGTACGACAATTTCTATATAACCGATACAGAATCGCTTACCGTAGAACAGGTAAGTAAGTTACGCCGTGCTTGTTTCGACAAAAATGTTGAAATGAAAGTGGCTAAAAATACACTTATTAAAAAAGCATTAGAATCATTGGATGCTGAAAAGTATGCCGGTGTTTACGATGCTTTACATAAAGTAACAGCTTTAATGTTCTCCGAGAATCCGAAAGAACCTGCTGTTATCCTCAGCTCTTTCCGTAAAGATGCAAAAGCAGAAAAACCAGAGCTGAAGCTGGCTTTTATTAATGGCGATTTATATGCAGGCGATAACAACCTGAAAGCATTAACACAGATCAAAACCAAAAACGAGCTTATCGGCGAAGTTATTGGCCTGTTGCTTGCTCCTATTCAGCGTGTTATTGGTGCATTGCAGAATAAACCCGAAGGTGAAGTTGCTCCTGTGGCTGCAGCACCGGAAGCACCTGCTGCTGAAGCGGCTCCGGCAACTGAAGCGCCTGCTGCAGAGGCTCCCGCAACACCAGCAGAGGCACCTGCAACTGATGCAGCGCCTGAAGCTCCTGCGGCAGAAGAAAAACCTGCGGCTGAGTAAGCCTCACCCTCTGCTCCTCTCCGAGGGAGAGGGGAGATATCCAAACCTGGATTTAGTTCTTTTTATAAATCAATTTTCCGTGCTGCTACTTAGGTACACGGGAAACAAACAAATTTTTTTAAACCCGCCGTCGGACCGCGATCGCTATCGGGGAATGAAGACGGTAAAAATTAAAACAAAATGGCAGACATTAAAACATTAGCAGAAAGCCTGGTAGGTTTAACTGTAAAAGAAGTACAGGAATTAGCAGATTTCTTAAAAACTGAATATGGTATTGAGCCAGCTGCGGCTGCAGTAGTGGTTTCTGGTGATGCTGGTGGCGGCGCTGCTGCTGCTGAAGAGAAAACAGCATTCGATGTTATCCTGAAAAGCGGTGGTGCTTCTAAATTAAACGTGGTTAAGATTGTTAAAGATCTTACAGGTTTAGGTTTGAAAGAAGCTAAAGAATTAGTGGATGGTGCTCCAAAACCAGTTAAAGAAGGCATTTCTAAAGCAGAAGCTGAAGAAATAGCTGCTAAATTAAAAGAAGCTGGTGCAGATGTAGAAGTAGCTTAATTACTGTCCATCTCATTTAAGGAAGGCTGTCTCAGGCATGAGGCAGCCTCTTTTTTTTTACTCAATCATGATGTAAGGGCTGACCTTTTCATAAGAGTCACCTGTTGCTGCTGCCATCGTCTTGATCTCATCTATATTTGAAAAATTTCCTTTTTCTTTCCGGTGCTTTACAATATTAAAAGCAGTTTTGTTATTGATGTACGGATGCATATTCAGTTCATTATAAGAGGCTTTATTGATATTCATTTTTCTGATCAGGTCCTTATTTACCTGTAGTCGGGATTTTATCCTTTGAAAAGTAGAATCCGGCACGCCAAAAGTTTCTCCTACCTGGTGGATAGCATAAAATCCGCCCAGTTTGTCCCGGAAGTTCACGATCCTTGCAGCCAGCTTATTTCCTATGCCATACAGTGATTCAAATGCTGCGATATCAGCCGAGTTAATTTCGATCATTTTAGGTATGTATCCGGGCTTCTCAGGTGTAACGGGAAGAGGGGCAGGTGAAGCGCTGGCGTTTATACCAGCATAATGTTTGTGCTGATTGCTTTCAGGAATACTGATATAGGGCTTCAATCGTTCAAACTCATCAGGCCGCAGGCCGTAAATTTTAGCCAGATCCTCCGGTTTTCTGAACTTTCCGCCTTTAGTACGGTAGTTGAGCAGTGTTTTGATGGTACGGTTTCTCAGTCCAAGTTTAGCAAATCCTTCAGCGCCTAAAGTGTTGGGATCGAAAGTAAATAGAACGCCATCAGGCCTGCTCCTGTGATTATTTTCAATTTGGCCAGGCTGATAGGAAGCGGTATTGTTGCCTTCTTTTGCCGCTGAAAAATCATTATTGTCGGGTAATTTTTGCAGCAGGTCATTGGCGGCGGCCATCCAGGCAGTATCAGTGCCGGTAACTTCGGGGCTTTTATGATCGGGTATGACAAATGGTAACGCTGCTACGATCATAATGGCTGGCAGCAGAATCATAAAAGCAATTCTCTCTTTTTTCGAAAAAGTGAATAACTTTTTCAGGCTGTGTTTCAGGGTCATAGGTTATAGTTTCCACTAATTTACAACTTAAAAAAACTTGATACAAAACAAATTTGGCAAAATTATTGCTAATAAGTTTTTTCTTATAAGCTATTCCCCTAACTTTGCAGTCCTTTTTATTTTGGCCAATAAAATTTTGACTTTACGAGATGTGTTCAAGTAATTGAATTTCAATAGGATTTCTTTTAGTGATAAAAGTCTTCCTTATTGTCGTTTCTATAAGTCCATCATTAAAACCGGTTTAATATTTATGTCTGCTACTAGCGTACAATCAAGAGTTAATTTCGGGAAAATCAAGCATTTGGCTCAAACGCCCGATTTGCTTGAAGTCCAAATCCAATCTTTTAAAGAGTTTTTCCAGCTGGAGACCACACCCGACAAACGTAATATAGAAGGGTTGTTCCGTGTGTTTAAAGATAATTTCCCTATCACTGATACGAGGAATATTTTCGTGCTGGAGTTCCTGGATTATTTTATTGATCCGCCCCGTTATTCTATAGATGAATGTATGGAGCGTGGTTTAACCTATGCGGTTCCTTTAAAAGCAAAACTGCGCCTTAGCTGTAATGATGAGGAGCACGTGGATTTTCAGACCATCGTTCAGGATGTGTTTTTGGGTAACATCCCTTACATGACACCTCGCGGTACTTTTGTTATCAATGGTGCCGAGCGTGTGGTAGTATCCCAGTTGCACCGTTCGCCCGGCGTATTCTTTGGGCAGTCTGTGCACCCTAATGGTACAAAAATTTACTCTGCCCGCGTTATCCCTTTCAAAG
>DAOLFI010000380.1:0-4313 GCA_035326385.1 Niabella sp. | reverse complement strand
GGCTTCCCCAAAGCTTCTATGTTCGATTGGCTGAAAAGCACCGGTCATAGTTTTGCTACGCCTGTTCCTTCTTTGTTCACCTTTAACCTGCCCCAACATCCTGTTACGAAATTAATGGGAATAAGTGTAACGGATGCGTCAGTAAAAATAACGGGAACCAGGCTGCAGCAGCAGGGGCCGGTATTGATTACACACTGGGGGCTGAGTGGTCCGGCTGTACTAAAATTAAGCGCCTATGCCGCGCGTGAGCTGGCCGAAAAAAACTGGCAGTTTGATATTTTGGTTAACTGGCTGCCGGGTTATAATGAACAAACTTTGAAGGAAAGATTTTTGCAGTTACGTAATGAAAACGGATCCCAGTTATTGTATCATAAAAATCCTTTTGGATTACCACAGCGTTTATGGGAGTTCCTCCTGCATCAAAGCGGGGTAGTGGAAGGCTGTCGCAGAGCGGATCTGCAGGCAAAACCCCAGAATGAATTAATAAGAAATCTTACTGCTTTTCCTTTCTTAGTTAAGGGTAAAACCACATTCAAAGAAGAGTTTGTAACTGCTGGGGGCATCACCTTAAATGAAATAGATTCCGCAACAATGATGAGCAAAAAAATACCTCACCTGTTTTTTGCCGGCGAGGTAATTGATGTAGATGGTATAACCGGCGGCTATAATTTTCAAAATGCATGGAGCACCGGCTGGGTAGCTGCTAAAGCTATTGCTGATGTTAGTTTATCACAAACCTAAACCGGAACCGTTGTGGCGGCAGCATCAGGCTTTTTTACAATTACTTTTCTTTTGGTCTTTTTATTTCTCCTGCCCCACCAGATGAGGAAGCCGGTGACAGGCAGTGAGGTAGCCACAATACCAGCCAGGAAAGTGGATAGTTTTCCTATCCAGCCCCACCATTGCCCCATGTGCAGCTGCCATACGATATTTTCAGTTTTTTCATGCTGCAGGTATTGTTTTTCAACTTCTATTTTTTCTCCTGTATACCGGTCATAAATAGTAATGTCGGCATTTTCGATACTTTTCAGGTTAGCGTGTCCGGAGGTGAAAACAAAGGCACCCAGTTCCTGCTTGTCAAAATTCCAGATGCTGACCATTTTTTTCTCGGGATAGTCTTTTTCCAAAACCTGGTAAGCAAAATACACCATGTCTTTAGAAGCTTTGGTAGTATCCATTTTGGGCAGCACTTCATCCAGATGTGCCAGCGTTCCGCCGGTAGCTTTTATGGTTAGGTTCATCAATGGATGAAAGAATATAATCAATCCTGTTGTTCCCAATATCATGCATACCAGCAGCGAGTAAAATCCATACACATTATGCAGGTCGTAATTAAAGCGTTTGAACCTGGCCTTCCATTTAATAGTAAAGCTGGCCTGTCGGGTAGCCCTGTTCCATTTTTTAGGCCACCATAGTACAAGACCCGTGATGCAGCTTATTACAAATATGATGGTAGCAATGGCTACAGTCCATCCTCCAGCCTTACCGGCCAACAGCTCTGCATGTAAATGGGCGGTTACGAAAAAGAAGAAAACGGTATTATCCACTTTCAATACTTCGCCTGAATAGGGATTTACATATACCATTGATAGCTTTCTTTTCTTAGGGTTGAAAGCGCGGATGCGCATGCTTCTGGCGGGGTCTTTAAAAAGTACAAATTCGGAAATAGCCAGATCAGGATCGTACGCTGTTACATTTTTAACGATTTCCTCATGAGAAAGACGTTTGGCATTATGGGGTACTGTTACATATTTGGCATCTCCGGCAGTATAGTCCATAATTTCTTCATTATACACTATAATAGTACCGGTAAGGCATACAAAAACTACAATAATGCCAGATACAATACTGGGCCATAAATGCAGCCATGCAATAATCCTGTTAATCAAACTTCCTTTTTTCTTTTTTGCGGGGACCCCATTGGTTTTAGTTGTTGCCATTTTGTATAGATAGTTTGAGATGATGAATATGTTATAAGATGATGTCAGTTCAATAATGTCTGTTGCCTTTAGCTTAAAGAGAGGTTAGTCTTCCTTACGGCTGGTCAGGACATTAAGACAAAATTTATTTGACTTAACACTATAGTTTTACCGGCGCTGTTTTAGGATAAAGAGATTGGTATTGTTTAAGTACCACTTCTGCGTCTTCCATTTTATTTTGATTTTTAAAATAGTTTACTATAAAGTCGAGCATTGGCTCGGAGGGTATAAAACGGTAGTTTATTTTTTCAGAAAAAGAGGTATAGCTTTCTGTTAAATGATTTTTATTGGAAGCTGTTTTTTTGAAATCAGTCCAAAACCCGTCAAAAATATATCTGAGCCCGTCAAAAGTAGCGGGCAGCGGAATAGTGCCATGGTCTTCATTTTCATAAAACCTGTATTGTAACGCCAGCGTTTTATTATTTACGGAATCGCAGATATGGCTGAATGTTTTAATGCTTTCAAAATGCTCGTCGAAAGAGCCCTTTTCTTCATTATTAGCCTGCGATACATAAACTCTTGCCTTTTTAAAATTGATTGCCGGCAATTGTTGCGCAGTTTGTTTCAGCATATATTGGCTATCCCACCAAAGGCTGGGATCGTGTACCAGGTAAGCATTAAAAAGAGGGGTATGTTTCAGCAAAACCCAGCTGGCAAATAAGCCTCCGAAAGAATGGCCTGCAAATATTGTATAACCACTGGTTCTGTACACGCTGTCAATTGCAGGCATTAATTCTGTACCGATGAACTGCACAAAATTTTCACCACCGCCGCTATTGGTGAACAGGAGCTTTGCAGTGTCATTGGGCGAAGGCTTAGACGCTTTCGTTGGCGTCAGATCCCTTGTTCTGTCTGTATTGTCAATGCCTACTACTATCATTTCCGGAATGCTGGCATATACGCCTCTGCTTAAAAAGCGTACGATAGAAGTATAATATTCAAAAGCCATTTCTCCATCCAGTACGTATAAAACAGGATAGCTGGCGGGTGTGTATTTTTTATCGGAATAACTTTTAGGAAGCGCTACACGATAGGGCCTTTTTTCTTTTAAGACCCTGGAATACAGCTGATGTCTTGTTCCGGTAAACAGGGAATCCTGCGCACAGCAGGCAATATCAGCAATAACAACCAGTATGAATAAGGCGTATTTTATCATTTTCTTTTTAAATGAAATGTTGGACTGCATCAGCAGCCCAACATTTTATGTGACACATAACCCGACTTTAGAACCTGTAAGTAACGTTGAATGACAACATCCTTGTTGGTCCGGCATTCAGCCATGCGTTATATGTAAAATATTTCTTGTTCGCAATATTATCCAGTTTGGTAGTAATCCTGAATTTGGGTGCATCGTAGAATATGCTCGCACCAAAAACCGTATAACCGTCCAACGTGATGGTATTGAGAATGTTGGTGAATGAGCTGCTTTGCCCGTTACCGCCCGCGCCAAGACCAAATCCTTTTAATGAGCCCGAAGTAACGCCATAATTGATCCAAAGGTTAGCGGCGTGGTAGGGAGCTCCTAATACACGGTTCCCCTCAATAGCCGATTGCTGAGCTCCGTAGTACTCGGAATAACGGATATCGTTATAACCATAACCCATAGCAATGTTAAGACCAGGGAGCGGGTTTGCAAGGATGTCCACGTCCAGGCCACGGCTCCTCTGTGTATTGTCTTGTACAGAATAATTTGTACCGGGTACACCTCTTACTTTGTTTTTCACCTTGATGTCGTAGTAGCTGACAGTACCCGTCAAACGGTGTTGGAACACATCAAATTTGAAACCACCTTCTAACTGGTTGGCATATTCCGGCTTGAGCAGGTTCCCCGAAGAGTCTAAGGCAGAGGTATTATTGTAGCCATTATTGTAGTTGGCATATACAGAAAGATTGTTCGGAAGGATCTGGTAAGAGATACCCAGCTTGGGTGAATAGGAAGTTTGTTTTACATCAGAGTTGGCTACCACATACCTGTTGATACGCAGACTGGCCATTAACAGTAATCTGTCTGTAACGTTCAGCACTTCAGAGATATAGGCACCGTAGCTATTTTGGATACTTCTGTTGCCGCCATAATTAGCATTAGGGAATAATGCATCAACTTTTGCTTCTTTAATAAACAACTGTGCGGTTGTGGCAGTGGTAGGAATGGAATCGTAGAAGGCACTGGCCCTGGCTCCAAGCACATTGGTCCTGAAATAATCCAACCCAACTAACAAACGGTTACGCATGTTACCAATGTTGAAATCGCCGATAAAGTTTTGCTGAAATTGTTGTGTGTATAATTGACTGCTGGGGTTATCTAATACGCTTCTGTGGATCCAGGTGGTATCC
>DAOLFI010000379.1:0-4313 GCA_035326385.1 Niabella sp. | reverse complement strand
ATAGAGGTAACATCTTTAAGGCAAAAGAGCGGAGTTCTTCATCCGCCATAATCGTATCGAACTCATTACAAACCACCTGGAATATGGTGTCAAATGGGGAGAAGTGCAGTCCTTCAAAAAGTATATAGTCTGCAATATGGTCGCATTGCTCAATCGCATTTCCAGACCGGAAGGCACCCTCGTAGGCATTGGCCGCCCAACTGGAGCGTTGCTTAATGAATTTTTGGTCGTGTGCCTTTTCAGGAAAGCTGGTGTACAGTAACTCCTGAAGCCTAAGTGTAAAATAGGAGAGATCTTTTTGCTGTGTATTCATACAGATTTTGTTTTTAATTTTTGATGATGCACTAAAATATTAAGGAGATAAACCCGTGTAGCTAACGCTGTAGGGCTTGGCTGTTAGTGGCTGTATTTGGCCTTTCAAGTAATGTCCTCCCCGGAAATAATTTGCATTTTAACGGGACAGAGCAATTCCAATTAGTGACAATGGAGATATGAAGTGTAGATAGATCAGTGTCAAGCCAGGTTACCGTAAAAAAAGCAATTCAGTTCAGGGAAAAACAGAAATGTTTTTCGCCCTGATCTTACAATCAAAGCGAATAGAAGAGGCTTTTAAATTTCCGAAACGGTACAAACAGCACATCAGTGCCTCACATATAGAGTTGCTCTTCCGGCCTTTTAGAAAGAAGGATCGTTGTTTTTGGTATGTGCGTCAACACACGCTATAGAGGTACAACGGAAAATGTGCAATATGTAGAAATACTGATTGGGTAGCTTCGCATTTAATTTATTATGTGACAGGTGAGTTTTCAATGCAGTGAGCCGAACGGTTGGCGGAGACACTGCTTCCTTTTATTTTTGGAAAAGTCCAGCGATAATATTAATCGTAAAGGCTACAATAAATGTATTGAATGCAAAAGAAAGCACGCCATGCATCCAGGCTAACCGGCGTATCCTCTTTGAAGTGATATCTACATCTGATACCTGGAAAGTCATCCCAATGACAAAAGAGAAATATGTGAAATCCAGGTAATCCGGTTCCTTATCTTCGGGAAAGTTCATTCCTTCCGGTTTAACGTGTTTACCATCATCTTTACTATGATCCACGTCACAGTAAAAAAAATGGGCATACCTTAGAGTAAATACGGTATGTAAAAGCCACCAAGATCCTGCTACACATGATAAAGGAATAATGACCGCTACATAAATTCCCTGATCTGATCTGCCCAAACTCCCTTTCAAAAGTATAACGATAGCCAATAAGCTCGCAAAAGCCGCTGCTATGACAAAGCAAAATACGAGAGTACGACTCGAATCTTGCGCATGGGCTTCGTGTTTTACATCTGAAGGATGAGAGGTTAAAATAGTAATCCAGGAGAGCGCGAGGCTTACACCTACGAATCCCAACCACGCAATCATCAAGGATAATGATGCCTCCATTTTACTGCTTAACAGTACAAGAAACACGATAATTGCAGATCCAACTGAAAAATATAATTTGTAATGCGCATCGAGGTGGTTGATGCGATCGACCAATGTTCGTAGGAGTTTTTTGGTACGCATATAATCTTTGTTATTTGTTGGTTATACTATTTATAAGTTGCTTTCTATTGCGGCAATATGCAGTAAGACGGTGATGTGAAAACATAAAGAATGGTCATATATAACAAAGTATCTGCCGGACTTACTCCAGCACAATTTGATAGTCAACCAAGAGGTACATTGGCTCGAATGTCTTCGCCCGGCTACTCAGGCGGAATCAGCGGTGCCAGTAGACTTTTAACCATTGCAGGGGTATTGTTTGCGGCATCACCCGCCATCGCTACTACATCAACAGGAAATGTGCAGGAAACAGGAAATAAGATTAACAAAGTTGTGGCGGTTGCCAAATATCAGAAGAAGCAGATACCGCTTTGCCAGGATGAAACAACGAATATTTCAATGGTGAAAGCTCAGCGATATCGGTAGGATATATTAAAGCTGCATTTTGTAGCGATGTTGGCGCACTACAACACATGCACACACAAAAAGGCGAGCAAGCGTCGCCCTTCCTATGGCTTTCACTTTGGGTTAGGGGAGCATTGAAGGAACTGCTGATTTCAGAATCCAGTATAATGCTATCTGAGCAAGGAGCAAAGCTCAAAGCAATAACGATTATACTAATAAACCAACAGCAAAATTTCACAATACCTTTTTGCCAAAAATATAAAAAAATAACTCAGATAAATTCTAAATGTTGGTGGTTTATTCCGATCATTAGCGCTCCAACCTATATTCGTCCGTCTGAGCATGGTGTTATGGGACTTTTATGTGCCGAACGCGGCTTTCGCTTAAACTGAGTTATTCCCTTTTATTTACTTTTGGGCGGTGTATTTTCAAATTCAAAAGAGGTTTCTCCATTATCCTTCATAATGATATAAGCGTTGAACTTTTTGCCCGATTTGCTTTTCATTCCTTTGATAAGAGAGGTTTTCCCTTCCTTCACCAGTTTTTCAATCTCCGCCGTCGTAAGGGTGATTCCGCAAATGGTACGAAACTGTATCCAATTACAGGTTTCATCGGGACACTTTACTACTTTATCCCTGATAAGCAGGGCATGGCTTTTACATTTCGGACAGCTCAATTCCGGATGTGTTTCTTTTGCAATGTTCATGTTCAGAAGTTCCTTTGTTATTGCCGTTGCATAGACTCCCATTTCCTTAAGGAAAGTCGCCGCATCAGCCTCATTGTTCTCAATTTTTTGCAGGGCCATTTCCCATTCTGCGGTCATGGCAACGTCGGCAATTTTTTTATCCTTTACGGTGTGGTACACCTGCAAGCCTTTGTCAGTAGGAAACAGCGACTTTTTTTCACGCCGGATGTAATCTCTTTTAAAAAGGGTTTCGATAATAGCGGCCCTTGTTGCCGGTGTGCCGATACCGATACCCTGTAAGACCTTGCGCTCGGCATCATTTTCTATTTCCCTTGCGGCGGTTTCCATAGCCGACAGTAACCCGGCTTCCGTATAGAGCCCCGGCGGTTTGGTTTTCTTTTCAAGTACATGGGCCTCTTTGATCTTCAGTTCGTCACCGACCTTCATTTCCGGCAGTTCCTGTACCGGCTCACCATCCTCCTCCGTAAAATTTCCCCTGATGGCACGCCATCCCGGTTCCAGGATCTTGCATCCTTTAAGCGAAAAGTCATAGTGCAGTGCCAGCAAACTGATGTCAGTAATTTCTTTAGAGCAGGCATGTGAAACCGACTCCAGTAAACGCAGAGCGATCATATCATAAATCGCATCTTCCTTTCCCGTCAATCCCAGCGGGATTTTCTCCGTAATCAAAAGCCCGTGATGATCGGTAACCTTCACATCGTTGACAATACGTTTGATAAATCGTCCCCATTTCACCTTTGAAACGGCTTCTTTGCAAGAAGGTTTTTCCTCAAGCGCCCTGATTAGTCCCGGAATTTCAGCCCACATATCTTCCGGTATATGCTTGCTGCCGGTACGGGGATAGGTAATGAATTTGCTTTCATACAGGCTTTGGGCAATATTTAAGGTCTGTTCAGCAGAAAGCCCCAGTTTTTTATTGGCTTCTTTCTGCAAGCCGGTAAGATCGAACAGCAAGGGGGGCTGTTCGGAAACGTTTTTCTTATCAACCTCCGTTACCGTTACCGATCCGTTTCGCTGGATGGATTTAAGCGTATCATCGGCGAGTTTGCGTTCATCCCATTTGGTTTTGGAAAGGCTTTTAAAATCCATGAACTCCTTGCGGTGCTCCAATTGGATCTGCCAGTATTTCTTAACCGTAAAGCTCTTGTTTTCCAGATAGCGTTTGCAGATAAGGGCCAGCGTGGGTGTCTGTACCCGGCCCAGCGAATACACGCCACTGCCAGCGGCAATACTCAATGCTTGCGATGCATTGATGCCCACTAACCAGTCGGCACGGCTCCGGCCTTGCCCGGCCTCGTAAAGACCATCAAAATCACTTCCGGGTTTGAGTTTGTCGAATCCCTGCCTGATGGCTTTTTCCGTAAGTGAGCTGATCCATAAACGTTCGAAAGGTTTGCTGCACTTCAGGTATTGATAAATATACCTGAAGATGAGTTCACCTTCACGGCCCGCATCAGTAGCCACGATAATGCTTTCCGAGCGGCCAATAACCTGTTCAATGACTTTTAATTGCTTTACAGCTCCGCCATCGGCGATATACAATCTGTCCTTTTTTATTTTTCGTACCGTTAATAAAAAGGGAGCCGGAATTATGGGCAAGGATTCTCTTTGAAACCCCGACAACCCATAATCTTCCGGCATCGCTAATCCCACCAGATGGCCC
>DAOLFI010000378.1:0-4318 GCA_035326385.1 Niabella sp. | reverse complement strand
GAATGCTGTTGAAACAGGGCGCGTAAGCTATGTAGGCCGTCTTAATTATGCCTATAAGGCCAAATATCTATTGGAAGGTACCTTTCGTTATGATGCCAGCCACAAATTTGCTCCAGGTTCCAGATGGGGGTTCTTCCCCAGTGCTTCAGCTGCTTGGAGATTATCTGAAGAACCATTCATCAAAGACAATATTTCCTGGATAGATAATCTGAAGATAAGAGGATCGTACAGCAGAACCGGTAATGATAATGTAGATGCTTTTAAATATCTCACCGGTTATGAAATCAGGGGAGCATTAACTAGTGTGTACATGTTTGGCTCCGATGTTTATAAGCGAATATATTCCACAGGATTACCTAATCCGGATATTACATGGCTTACCATGACCGGCTATAACCTAGGCCTTGAAGGTACTTTTAAAGATGGACTGATCGGGTTTGAGTTTGATGCATTCTACCGTATTACCGATAATGTGTTTGGAGCGCCATTAGAAAATTATCCTTCTACCTTCGGTGCTACATTGCCCCAGTTAAATATCAACTCAACATCTGACAGGGGGATGGAACTATCACTAAATCACCGCAACAAAATAGGAGGTGTATTCTACTATTCCCTGACAGGCTCCGCCAGCCTTGCACGGCAGCGATACCGCAAGTGGTCAGAGCCATTATACGAAGATCCGGACGAGATAAGAATCTATAAAAGAACCGGCAATCTGACCAACAGGTGGTTTGGTTACCGTTCAGATGGCATTTTTATGAGCCAGGAAGAAATTGACAACTATGGAGTAGATCAGGACCAGGCCCAAAATAAAACGCTTGTACCTGGCGATATAAAGTACAAAGACCTGAATGGGGATAATATTATTGACTGGAGAGACCAGGATGTAATTGGTGCTGCAAGTTTTCCGGATTTAACTTATGGCTTAAATATACAAATGGAATATAAAGGACTTAGCCTCACCGTGTTATTCCAGGGAGCCTCTTTGTATAATTATATGATTGCAGATATACAGCGTGGCGCCCTGAGTAACCTGGCTAATGCCTATGATTTTCATTACAAATATCGCTGGCAACCAGACCCCAATAATCCGGGTGTAAATATCAATCCTGACGCCCAATTGCCTGCCCTACTTGGATCAGGTGTAGGCGTAAATACCAATAACAATAAAGTATCTGACTTCTGGTTAAAAGATGGCACTTATTTACGCCTGCGCAACCTGAATATAAATTATACAATTCCGTACAACTGGATTAAGAAAATAGGCATAAAAGATATGAATGTTTTTGCCGCGGGCAGCAATTTGCTCACCTGGAGCAGACTAGGTTTCTATAAAAAATCGCTGGATCCGGAAGCAACAGATACACAAAAATTCTATCCGCCGGTAAAAGTCATCTCCTTCGGATTAAATTTCAAATTATAAATGCTCATGCCATGAAAAGAAATATAAACAGAAATATGCAAATGAAAGTGATACCGCTTTTAATTGTCATGCTGATTGCCGGCAATTTCGGATGCACTAAATTCCTGGATAAGGAGCCTTTAGATATTATTACAGATGCAGTAGTGTGGGAAGACCCGGCATTGGTGGACGCTTACCTGGCGGATCTATATGCAAGGGTTGACTTTATTGAGATAAGAGGGAATACAGATGAGCAAACCTCTTTTGCGATGGTTGCATCCATGGGAGGAGAAGGCCGTTCGCACGGCACACACCACCAATCATATACCGCATCAACCAATGTGCTTACCTCTTCCGGAGTGGGTTCCGAACTCGATTACTGGAAGTATCAGAACATCAGGGACTGTAACTATTTTTTAGAAAAGATAAAAGAGTCGCCCTTAGAGGAAGATCTGATAAAGCAACGTATTGCCGAAGTACGCTTTTTAAGAGCTTATATGTACTTTGAAACGGTTATACGATTTGGCGGGGTTCCTCTTATTACAAAAGCCCAGGAAATCGACGCTCCAAAAGAAGAAATATTTCTTCCCCGTAATTCGGAAAAAGAAGTATATGATTTTATACTATCAGAAACAGATGACCTGGTAAATGATCTCCCATCTCAATACCAGGATAAAGATAAAGGCCGCCCCAGTAAATGGGCTGCTTATGCATTGCGCAGCCGTGCTGCGCTATATGCAGCCAGTATTGCCAAATATGGCCAGCAGCAATTAAACGGCCTCTTAGGATTTCCTAAGTCAGATGCAGAGCATTATGCAAGCATCAGCTATGATGCTTCAAAAGCCATCCTCAATAATGGTATTCATTCACTTTATAAAAAATACACCGACCCGGTAGCTAACTTTCAGAATCTGTTCCTTGACGAGTCGGCTGACAACAAAGAAGTGATCATGGCAGAAATATATAATTACAGTAAAAACAGGGCACATGCCTATACGCTTCGCGCCATGCCTCATGACTTTAACGGTACCTGGGCCTCTATGTGGTACTTATATGATTTTGTAGAGCTTTTTGAATTTGCCGATGGCCGTCCGGGAACATCAGTTACCCGCGCTCAGCTTACAGCCCAGGAATGGGACATGGCTAATCTGTTCGGTAACCGCGATGCCCGCTTCCGTGCTTCGGTATTCTATCCCGGAAGCCCCTGGCAGGGAGGGCATACCTTATTTCACTCAAGCACCATCAGAGATGGAAAAACTTTAACAGCAGGTACTGCAGAAGACGGCTGGCCTTACAAAGCCATCGACAGAAATACGCAAAGAACCGGCTTAATGGTGCGTAAGCGCTGCAATGAAGCTATGAAGCCGGAGCCGGTTATTGCCGATGAAACAGATTATATCATTTTCAGGTTAGGGGAAATATACTTAAATCTTGCTGAAGCTGCTTTTTACCTGGGACATACCGATGAAGCCCTGACAACATTAAATGCCTTAAGAGCAAGAGCCAGCATGCCTCCCAAAGCTGCCATTACAGAGCAGGTAATACAAAACGAAAGACTGGTAGAACTTAGCTGGGAAAACCATAGCTATTGGGATTTGCGTCGTTGGCGTACTGCAAGGGCATGGCTGGATGGAAAACGGATGAGGGGACTGCAATACTCGTATAACTACAACACTAAAAAATATAAAATAACGCTTACTAATGCTGAAGGAGTGGCGCGCACATTCATGGAACGTAATTATTACCTGCCGCTGGGCGTAGGCAGGGTGGCGGAAAATCCCAATTTTGTTGAAAACCCGGATTATTAAGACCTGCAAAAGAATAGCATGCTGAATATATTACGCTACATACTATTAATAGCAGGTATCGGGCTTTACAATGCAATGTTGGCCACCGTTCCGGATACGGTTCTGCTGGCATCCAAAGGCAAAGCTTTATACAATATTTATCTCGATGGCGCATCGGACCCTACCCTTCGGTTTGCAGGTGCAGAACTGAAGAAATACCTGGATCAGATCAGTGGCGCCGGATTCAGTATTGCATCCGCTCCGGGAAACAAAACAATGGTCCTTTCTGCTTCGCAAAAAGAGTTTTCGGATAAAACGGAAAATAATTACAGGATTTCAAAGGACAGGAATAAAATATATCTTTCAGCCGCTGATGAAACAGGTGTTCTGTATGCCGTGTACGATTTTCTTTCCCGGCTTGGGTGCCATTGGGCAGCACCTGCATTTGAGTTTTACAACGGTGTGCATGAGTTTGTTCCCAGCAATCATACATTGGTGTACACTCACTCAGGAAATAGTCCGCAGTCACCTGCTTTTAAGTATAGGAAACTTTATATAGAAGAAGGGCTTTCCCATAATAGTACCAATCTTGCTCAACTGGTTGAATGGATGCCTAAAGCACGGTTTAATATTTTAGTAGCGCCCATTAATTACCAGGGGCATGGAAAAGTACAATGGGACAACTGGAGAGAAAATCTGTCCCCCGAATTAAAGAAAAGAGGTATTAAAGTTGAAGTAGGCGGACATGGCTATCAAAACTTCCTGAATGCTTCAATGGAGTCAGGAACGCTGTTTTCCAAACATCCCGAATGGTTTGGCATGAATAAAGACGGGCAGCGGTCTCCCGATAAAAAATGGGTATGCTGTACCTCCAATCCCCGGGCGGTGGCTTATGTCCATAACAACATACTGGCTTATCTGAAAGACAGGCCTGAGATTGATATTTTTGATTTCTGGCCGCCGGACAGTGAAGAGTGGTGCTACTGCGCAAACTGTACATCGCTGGGATCAGCTTCAACAAGGCATGCGCTCTTTGTAAATCAAACAGCACAGTTTCTGAAAAAACATTTGCCCCGTGTAAAGCTGGAATGCCTTGCTTACAGCCATTACACCGCTCCTCCCGATTCGG
>DAOLFI010000377.1:0-4318 GCA_035326385.1 Niabella sp. | reverse complement strand
CCTTTACATAAGTGTAGGTATCACTGCTAAAGTCGCAGCTGTTAATATTTGTTCTTCCGATAGTATACCCTATTCCTTTTTCCTTATCAAAATGTGCGGTAAGAAATTCCTGCCTCACTTCTTCCGGCAGCTTATAAAAAGTTTCGGCAGAAGCATCAGTAAGCGCAGCACCTATGCCAACAAAGGTTTGAAAGGTTTTATCCGGATCTACAAAAACACAAACCTGCGACTCTAAAGGTTGCCCCATTGCTGTAAATGAAGCCGTATCAGATGTACTTAAACGAAGATCAGTACTGTCGGCCGTTGTATAAACCGTTATCTTTTTATTGTCTAATGATATATTTCCAGGAACTGCTGCGGCTTTGCTTTCTTTACTCTCATTGATAGCGCCCTCATTACAGGAGAGGGCCCCTGTAATAAATACTAAAACCAGGATCTTTTTCATTTATAAATATTTTATTGCTTATAATTTTTACCAGATGTAAGTTCCTACGGCGCCTGCTGCAAGATTGGCTGTGGCCCATGCGCCTTTGAACCTGATGTTAAAGCTGAAAGGATTATTGCCATCATTTAAAACAATCAGCACTTTTTTACCATCAGGTCTTTTGAAAGCCACGTTGGATACAATGGAATGCTGGCTGCTATTGATGCGCTGCGAGCCCGGGCTGACCCATTTTGACGCATGCGCAATGATATAGAAGGCCACATTTTTTGTGTATGTGGAACCACTAATAGTTAAAGCCCCTTTGCATTGTGTGCACCC
This sequence comes from Niabella sp., assembly GCA_035326385.1. Lineage (GTDB taxonomy): Bacteria > Bacteroidota > Bacteroidia > Chitinophagales > Chitinophagaceae > Niabella. Next base: position 3,555 of record DAOLFI010000377.1, on the reverse strand, counting down.
GCCTTCTGTATGCGGTCCAAATGAAGGGTCGTTGGCCAGGTTCCATTCCAGTGCCACTTTGCTCCAGTTACGCATGGAACCGATAATAACATTCTTCAAATGCCATTTCAGGTCGCCTCCGAAATCTCCGGTGGAAGAGGTCCATTGTTCTGTGAAATATAAATTCTTGTCCGGATGCGCATTATGCACCGTAGATAAAGCACTGATGTCCCCTGCATATAAATGAAAGGCCGATCCGTCAACATATTGCCTGGCATCTGCATCGTTCAAAATGGCGATCGGATAATTGGGTTTATCGCAGTTATGATCCCAGGTAATGATTTTGGTTGAAAGATTGGCTGCCTTAAAGGCAGGTCCCAGGCTGGTTTTTATAAAATTAGCCTGCTCGGTTGCTGTCATTAACATGCTGGGATTATTACCTCCATGCTCAGGCTCATTCTGAATGGTAACGGCATCTATAGTAATGCCGTTTGCTTTCATAGCGTCTATATACTTTACAAAATATTTTGCGTAAACGCCGTAATACTCCGGTTTCAGGCTACCCCCGATAGAACTGCCATTGGTCTTCATCCAGGTGGGTGCTGTCCAGGGTGTGGCTAAAATTTTTATGGACGGATTGATAGCCAGCACCTGTTTCAGTAAGGGAACCACATCTTCCAAATCTTTTGAAAGGCTGAACTTTGTAAGCTCTGTATCAGTTTCGCCGGCGGGCAGATCGTTATACGTGAATACAGACGGGCTTAAATCTGAAGCACCCATACTTACCCGCAGGTAGCTGATGCCTATACCATCACTGCTGAACAGCTCTTTCAGCAAATTGCTGCGTTCTGACGCGCCCATTTTTTGAATAAGATATGCACTGCTGCCCGTAAACGTGTATCCAAATCCATCAATGGTTTGAAATGTTTGGGTCGAGTCCACATCTATCATCGGGAAACTATTAGATGCACTGGAAAAAGCAAGCGCTGATGCCTGTTTTTGAAACAGTGCGGATTGGTTGCCGGTGGTAAGCCACACTTCAGCATTATAGTTCACGGTAGCGGGTGGCGGGTTAGAGCCACCGCCATTGCCGCCTTTATTGCATTGGGCGGATATAGAAATAAGCGCAAAAAGGTATAATATTAAAGCTATTCCATTTTTTTTAGAGTACATGATCATAAAGATTGAAATTATTTAAACACCCGCAAGCTCTATAAATATAAAGCTGCGGGTGTTTTGGGTTTTACTTATCTATTATCTTTTCAGCCTATTTTTTATTATCAAATAGTTCTTTTACTTCTGCGGCGGTGAGTACTTTGTTATACATTCTGAATTGATCTATGCTGCCGGTAAATGATTTCATCCAATCATCAGAAGTGCCGGGAGCACCTCCATGCCGGTTATAACCACCCACAACCAGGCTGGTTGCTGCAGAAAAGTCTAATTTTCCGCGTGGATTACCATCTTTTTTTACATCTAATGCACCTGCCGGAGCATTGTCAATTTTAACTCCATCAAAGTAATATCCCATTTTTGATGTGGTTTCATCATAGGTCATGGTCCAATGGTGCCAGTTCCCATCAAACATTGGCTTTTTCAGCTTATTAGCACCTGCAAACTCCAACCACTGATCCATAACTACTACTTTAACTGTTGCATCCGTTAAGGTTGCATGCTCTACCATCAAAAACACCGCACTTTTTGCCCAGCTATATGTTTCATCTACCAATGAGAATAAAAACTGCGTTCTGCCATCTGCTTCAGCTACTGTTTGTTTCATCCAGAATGCAATGCTAAAGCTGGTAGCAGCTTTCATGTCATTTGCATTTAAATATCTGATTGCAACATTATCTGCGCCCTTATACGCTGTACCCCGTACACCTGCTACCGCTTTTATATTTGCATCAGGAAACATGCAGGGACGTGCAGAAATACTATCCGCAAACCGGATGTTTAATTGCTTATGTTTTACTTCGGTAGAGTCAAATGGAAGATAAAACCGTAAAGGTGTTGTGGGAATTACTTCTGTATCTGTTTCATATTCTCCCAAAGCGGGTCTGTCCATTTTCTGACAGCCTATCAACAGGAATACCACTCCGGTCATCAGAAATATTTTATTTAAAGATTTCATAATATTTGTTATTTGATTAAGAAATGGAAAGGTAGCTACGGCCAAAACTATTATGGATAATCAGGGTTTTGTACCAGTTTGGGATTATCATTAATAGCGCCCTGCGGGATAGGATAAAACCGGTTTTTATTCTGGTATCCCAGTGGACCTAATACGGATAATGCATCACCCCAGCGAACCAGGTCGAAAAAGCGTTCATATTCCATTGCAAATTCAGCTCTTCTTTCTTTCTTAACTATGGCGCGCATAGCTGCCTGTGTTGTATAAGCTATATTTCCCAACCCGGCCCTGTTCCTGATTTGATTAACCCAGTTAACGGCATTTGTTGTATTGGGCGCTCCTCCTATTTCATTCGCCGCTTCTGCTGCCAGCAACAATACGTCGGCGTACCTTAGTACCCGCTGGTTTACCCAGGTATTTTGCGCTTCGTTATTAGGGGTTCCAAGTCCTGCCAGCAAATAGTCTTCCCTTTTATTATATACTTTTTTATTCCAGTATTTAGCGTTTGTAAGATTGGGCAGGGTTAGCCCGTAACCTCCTGTTTCGGTTCCTCCATCGTACTGGCCAGAAACAAGTACAGTAGCGCTTTTTCTCAAATCACCCGTTTCGTAAGAGCTTACCAGTGACTCAGTAGGAGTGTTCCAGACCCAGCCCAGGTCAAAATCTCCTGATCCCCGTATTCCCTGGCACTGGCCCAAACGGCTCCAGTAAGTATCGCCATCGCCTGCTTTTTTGGAAGCCTGTATTTCGAAAATAGATTCTCCGTTCAGCTCTCCCTGGGTTTTGTAAATCTCCCAGTATTTGGAGTGCAGCTGGTATTGGGCGCTTTCTATTACCTCTGTCAATAAGGCCAAAGCCTGTGGCCATTTCTGACGATACATATATACTTTGGCCAATAATGTTTTGGCTGCACCGGATGTAAGCCTGCCGGGATAAGCAGTTCCCCAGGTTAAAGGAAGATGCTGTGTTGCAAAAACCAGGTCTTCTTCAATAAAATCATATATCTCTGAAGCCGGAGATTTGGCAACATGCCCGTCAGTAGGCGTATTGATCTTAAAGTCAATTTTTGGCACATCTCCAAATGTTCTTACTAAATCGAAATAAGAGTAGGCCCTGAAAAATCTTGCTTCTGCAGATAAGGAAGTTGTGGCCTGATCCGGGTTTTCGAGCTTGCTATAAACTTCCAGCGCATCATTGCATAAGCCTGCAAATACATAGTGCTTGCTCCAGTATATACCAGAGCCCCAATCATCTTTTACATACTGAAAATTGTCGAAGGTCTGGTGCCAGGCAGTAGCTCCGGGATCAGAAACGATTTCTGCATCATCAGACCTGAACCCGTTCATGGCAACATAAGCTATACTTTGAAATCCATCACCGCAATAGGGCTCTGCCTTTGAATTCCTGATCTCCCCATATAATCCTAACACTTTTCCTTCCAGTTC
>DAOLFI010000376.1:0-4319 GCA_035326385.1 Niabella sp. | reverse complement strand
ATCGTCAAACCAGCCACTTTACCCTGCAGAGAGCTTAGAGGGTTTAAATTTGGGGCCTTAGTCACTTCTTCTCCGCTTACGGATGCAATAGAACCTGTGAGGTCTCTTTTTTTCTGAGTACCGTAACCAACCACAACAACACTTTCAAGCTTATTATCCAATGGCACCAGGCTTATGTTAAGATCCTCCGTACCGGTTATGGTAACTTCCTGAGGATTAAATCCTACAAAAGTCACAATAAGCGTTTGTCCCACCTGTACATCAATGGTGAACATTCCGTTCTCATCAGTTTTGGTGCCGGCAGTTCCTCCTTTTACATTGACCGATGCACCTGAAAGAGCCGTTCCATCAGCACCCCTAACCACTCCTTTTACAGGTGGCTGATATACTTCAGCCTGCCTGGTAGTCCCGCTTTTTTGCGTTAAAATAATTGTTTTGTTCTCCATGATAAAGTCCAGGTCTGTTTCTCTCAGTACAAGATCCAGGTAGTCCCTGAGCAACATATTGGTAACTTTCAGAGAAATCCGGTTATCGTTTTTCCCTAACATAAGCTGGTTGTACACAACAAAATAATCTGTTTGTTTTTCAACCTGTTCGAGTGCATTTCTTAAGGAAATTCCTTTGGCTGTAAACGTAATTTTCTGGGAGCGCCCCTCCGCGCTGACCTGTAAACAGAATACCAACATTAAGGCTGCTGTTATCCTCATAATACGCATGTTTTTTTTAGTAAGAAGGGCTTTTCGTATGGCCGCGGCACCGCTTCTACAAATAGTGAATAATTGCATACTTTTGAAAAGTTTTGGATAAATGAATAATTGCTTTTACTGTTATTTATTTAAAACATCTCCCGCCATGCCTGGCCGCATGGCGGTTTGTTTTTATAAATCTCTTTTATTTTACATATAGCGTTTTATTTTGTAAAGTGAATTTTACTCCCATTACCTGCAGGGCTTTTAATGCCTGCGACAAGCTGAGATCGGTTCCCATTCTTCCGCCAAATACTATATCCGGAGCTACCGCATCCTGGTAAACCACCTCAAAATCATACCACCGGGAAAGCTCGCGCAGCACCTCCTGAAGCGATGCATTATTAAAGTCAAACACTCCACGCTTCCAGGCTGCTACGTGTATAGAATCAATGTTTTTTACCAGCTTTAAACCCTGTGCCTCCCCGTTTTTTACAGCCTGCTGGCCGGGTTTCAGCAACACCTGCTCTTTACCTGAGGTGAACCGCAATGAACCTTCCAGCAACGTGGCACTAACAAACAGCTGATCCTCGTAAGCGCTAAAATTGAATTGCGTTCCCAGCACTTCTACTTCTGCATTTTTTGAAACTACCCTAAACGGCTTTTTCTTGTTGGGCGCTACATCAAAATAGGCTTCCCCGCTTACTTCTACCCTCCGCTCCGTAACTGCAAACGGTACAGGATATGAAATAGAGCTTCCCGCATTGAGCCATACTTTTGTTCCATCAGCCAATACCACCCTGAAACGGCGTCCTTTGGGCGTGGTCATTTTATTGTAAACCACCGGAGCTTTCATATCTGTTTCCTGTAAATATTTCAACTCGTCCTGCTCTAAACGTACCACAACGTCCTGCTGACGGGCAACAATACCCCGGGACATTGCATCGAGCACTAAAGTGCTTTTATCTCCTAATGTAAGAATGGCTCCGTCCCGGCCCGGCAACATATCGTTACTGCTTGAAACTTCTTCCGGACCAGTTCCGGAACTAACCGTATTTACAGGTTGCCCGGAGGGTGGCAATAAAAAAATATAGCCTGTAACAATAATGAGTACGGCTGCAGCTCCTGCTAAAGCTCTTCTGAACCACACTACTTTAGAGGATTTTTTTGTCGCTATGGGTATAATCGGCTCTTCTTTTCCCGGCAGCAATGGTTCTGTTACGCTTTCCCGCTCCCCGATATGTTTAGCTCTTAACGCTTCCCAGGTATTCCACATATCCCCGGACAGCATTTCTTCAATACCAGGCGTTTCAAGCCATTGAAGAAGCGCTTCCTGTTCTTCTTCCGTGGCAGCTCCGCTCAACCATTTTTTGTAGAGTAATGAGACCTCTTCCGGCAAACAATCCATTTTACCCGTTTATAAGATGGACAACGCTAAAAAAGAAAAGGGGGAGTGGTCAGCTGATTTTTTTAAGATTTTTTTGCTCCGGATCCATTTTTATTACCCTTCACAACATATCGAAATGATCATGCCTGCTAAAAGCAAGGATCCTGCGTGTTTTAATACATGGCTTTTAATGCTGTGATTGGCTGCCTGCAGATGGCTTTTCACGGTTTCTTTTCCTATATGCAGTGTATTGGATATTTGTTCATAGGTAAGCCCTTTGACCTTACTCATTACCCACACTTCGCGCTGGCGCTCAGAAAGTGTCTGTACAGCATTTTCGAGCAGGGTAAGATGGGCTTCTTTATCAGAACGGCTAACCGGCTGGTTGGCCTGGTAATCCTGGTACCAGTTCCTGTTGCGAATTATTTCCCTGAGCTCTTTTTTCATAGCGTTAATGGCCTTATTCCTGCAGAGCACAAATAAATACCGGTTAAAGTCCTGTATTTCGGTAATACCAGCACGGTTTTGCCACAATTGAAGGAAAACATCATCAACAATCTCTCCCAGCCAGTCTGAACGCTGTACATGTTTTTTTATAAAAGAACGGACCAGCTGCTCGTAAGTATGTACCAGTTGGGCAAATGCTCCTTCATCGCCCATGGAAATGCGCGTAAGCAACTCTTTTTCATTATGATGACCATTTTCCAACATCGCCTGCCCAAACTTAAGCAATCATTACTGCGAAAATACCCGAAGTATACCAGGAATAACACTATTTCTACCCCAACTGTTTACTCCTGCCTGTTTTATTAGCCGGGGACCGTCAAATAAAAGGATCTCTAAAACAAATATATAGGATATTTTTTCGATGAGAATATCTAGAATAGGGTGCATTCCAAATTGTCCCACATAAGAACCTCCTTATTAACTCATAGCCTACCTCGCCCCTACAAAATCTCCGAATCTCAGAGACCTTGCTACCCTCTCCTCGAGGAGAGGACTCTCGGAGACTCCAACTGTTTGAGTCGCAATAGGATGAGGTCGCAGGAAATGCAGTAAGAAGGATTGCAGCTTTTTTTAGTAAGTATTTGTGTTCACAAAATAAGCTTCCGGATCGCGACAATTTGGAATGCACTCCTGGACAGGTCCTCCCCCGGCCTTCGGCCACCTCTTCCAAAGGGGGATATTCCGATTCCATTCAATACTTAATCTATTCTAAACTGAAAATGTTGGGCACCAGGCCTACAAGATTCTGTGTTCAATACCTTACAGGGCTATAGGTCAGAATCCTGAAAAGCCCAGCTTCGACAAGCCGCTTTCTACTTCAGGTGCGCCCATGAATAAATTCCACAAAAGTTGGGAACGATGGTTTTCAATCATTACTATTATCGGCCCCTGGTCAATAGCTAAAAACGCATCATCGAACCAGGCCCCGTTGTTTTTTATTACATCCACCCTAAATACAACAACAAAACCGTAGTCTTTAAACAGCTTATCGCCCAGCACATAATAATAAAACTGTAAAGCAGCCATGGACTCATTGGGCGTGTAAGGTATGGAGGATATAGCTGCTGTTGGTGCTATAAATCCCTGGTCATTAGCCGGTGAGCTTGCCGTATAGCCATTCTTAATATTGCTTGCTGTTAATCCCCAAACCGAATCGCTGTAACCAAAATAGCCGTTAGGGTTGGCTTTGCAAAAATTATAATTGATCAAAGTATGGTTCCGGGTTTGTGTTTCATAATTTGCATAAGCATCGCTTAACCCTTTGGGATTAATACCCAAAAATGAATAGTGGGAGAAAAACAAAGGCCCCCCATAGTCCTGCCCCAGCGGTAACATATAGTTGTAAAATGTTTTGCCGTTTTTCATGGCACCATTCCTGGCCCAGCCCATATCATATACGGTTTTGGGGATACTGTAGTTTTTTGAAGCAGCCGCTAAAACATAAGTGATCAGGCATTCATTCCACCCCTGGATCTTTAAATTAGCAGTCCAGGCTTTGTCCGGACTCCAATGCCAGTACAAAACCTCCTGGTTATTTTGCCGGAACCAGTTCCACTCTACTCTGTCCGTGATAATATTAATATCTTCCCGCAGCTTTACTTCGTTAGCATCAGCGCCGTTAAAGTACTGGCGTGCGCACAGCAGCCCCTGTACTAAAAAAGAAGTTTCTACCAGATCGGCCCCGTTATCATTGGCGCTAAAGGGAATAACAGCGCCGGATTCTCCATCCAGCCAATGCG
>DAOLFI010000375.1:0-4325 GCA_035326385.1 Niabella sp. | reverse complement strand
ATGCCTAATTTCTTTGCCAGTGTGCGGATAAATTCAATTTTTCCGGGGCATTGGCTTACGTCGATGTAAAAGATGTTTTTATACGTAGCGGCCAGGTGTTTGGCGGCTGTTGTCTTGCCAATATCTGAGCTTTCCACACATATACGGCTTTTGGCATACTTCTTACAAAACAATACTTCCTCTTCGATCATGGCGTAGACATCTGTTTTACCCACGATCCATTTGCTTTTTTTAAAGTCAACCTGAAGCTCATAGGCCACATCTGCCCATTTCGCTGCGCTTAGCAAGCTGGAATAATCGGAAACGGATTTTAAGCGGCTATACACAGAATAATTGATGCCGAAGCTCTGTGCAAACTGCTCGTCGGTACCATCAAAATTTTTTCGCTGTTCAAACAGTGCTTTAACAATTACTTTCCTTTCGTCGTTAGAAAACTGGTGCATAGTGATAAATTTTAAGTGGTTAAAAAAATTCCAGTCTTTCCCGGTGTCATCCTTGATGTACCATTAAGGGCTATGTGTTTTAAGCTACCGACCGATTTTACCATGCTTTTATTAGTATCTGTCTCCGGCAAAAGCGGATGAGGCTTCCTAATAATTCATGTCTGCTTTTCGCAACTGGTACACCTTCACACCCGAAGGAATCCGGGTTTTAAATCCGGCAGCGCCTCCTTCTAATACCTATCCTTTAGGCTTCGCAATGTGGAAGCCGGTAACTCTGTTATTTGAATCTCTTCCGTCACTTCCGGCAGTATCTCGGTTTCACGGGAAAAATCGTAGGGCCTATCTAAACCGTCTATGCGGAATTTTCTGTTAAGCTGTTTTGGCGTGTTGTCAATTATCACCAGTTCAGAAATTTCTTTTGATTTTCGGGAAGCATAGGCCTCAATGCTGTTGACATAGGCGCTCATGATCTCACGGGCGGATTTATCTTTATCGGTCTGCTCAATTGTCGCTCTTTGGTAGCGGGGCTTTAAAACGGCCTCGCAAATCGGTGTAGATTGATTACGCAGGAAAATGATTGCTTTGATAATTCGCCCGTTAATGTCGTCGAGCCAGTATATATCCAATTCACGGCCAGCAACCAGCGACATCATTTTTATAAGCTTATCGCCTAACAGAACCTGACCATCATTACCTAACAGGTATTCGTGATTGTCAAGGTGGATGATCCCGTTAAGCTGGCAACTGGTTTGCGTTTTATAACCCAAATAGGGCAGTATACCATGCCAGTTGATCGGCTTCAGATCAGGATGCTGCATTTCCATGAACACCTCCCACCTGGTCTTATCTGTGTGGACGCTGTGAGGGCTATTATTCCAGTCTTCGATGTCCTTCAGGCAGCCATCAACAATCTGTTTGTATGGGATAATCGGTACCTGCTGATTACCTACCCGGTTGGCCTCTGAGCGTGCATGCGGGCGAGCTAACCAGCCTTCCCTTTGCTTTTCGTTAGAGTATCGCAGGTTGCTGAAGTACCGTTCAATGCGCTTACCACGGGCATTATTGGCCTCTATCCTGACATGATCGAACATTCTGCCCTCCTGTAAAAATGTGTTTGTAAAGCTGGAGTTAAGGGCGCTTTCGCATTCCAGTTCAGCGGGCAGATTGACACCCCAGGCGTGATAGTTCCTAACAAGCTGGCGGTAAAACTCCGTAATGATGCCTTCTTTGCTTTTTCCATGCACATAGCATATCCACGCTTCACTACCAAGATCAATCCCGTTGTAAAACCACACCCGGTTAGTGGCGTCGTACTTAAAAGGCGGGTTACGGTCATCTATAGAGATGATAGAGCCGGCGAAAGCCGGTTTGTCAAGCGAGTGATAGGTTTTATACTGGCCCATGTACCGTTGCCTGTCACCACTACGTAGCCGGTGCGTAGTGATCGCTTCGCTCCATTTGCCGAGATAGGAGACAATGGTATTATCGGAAAGAGGTTTGTAATTAGCGGGGTTGTACTGTTCGCCGGTATCGGGGTTAATAACCTCTACATATCCATTTAAGAACGCTTCATATCGGCGTGACACCTCAGTACGGGTAGGCTTTTGTGAGCGGTCGGAAAAAAGATCATTGAGCAGTTGCAACAGATCATCGGTTACAACCCTACGGTTTTGGTTGCCTAGTTTTGCAGATATAAGAGATGTATAATTAAACCCGTTTGCAAACTCCTTGAAAGTCTCTTTGAAGCGTTTTTCAGAGGCAGGTAATGTATGCTGCTGGTTGTGCTTTGTGGCGAGTATTTTATTAAAAGCGGCAACGTCGTTACAGATCGTTGTCATGATCCCCTTTAATGATCCTCCCTTTGACCGGCGCTCGTATTCCCTGGCTTCCTTCAGGCAGATAGCGGCTCGCAAAACGCTGGCATTGACAATGTACTCTGATTGATGCTGAAGGGAAAGCCTTGTGCTGTCGTTGAACTTAAAATCTTTAGTGTAGAACCTTGTGGCTTCAGCATCTACTTTGTAATACATCTCCAGTGGGTTGGATATTTTGCGGGGATCACCGATGGCGTTTCGTATTTCCCGGCTCAGGCTGTCAAATAAGATCAGCATTTTTGAGCCATTGCCGCCACGGCGTACTTTTTTGATACCAAAGTCAAGGTTAGCGTACCGGTAAATCTCGCTTCTGAGTGTGGCATCTGATTTATAGTGAGCCGGTACCAGTTCGTCAACCGACACAACAAGCAGGTTATTCCATTCAAACGGCATTATTAGGTGGTTTAGGCGGTTAAGGATGATTTGGCGGTCAACTGTTGGATTTGGGCGAAAATCTTTTCGTAGTGCTTTTTAATTTCCTCGGCCCGGCCGTATTTAGCATCGCCAGCAATGCACATCCTGACGTAAGCGTCCGTAACCTCGAACTTTGCTGCTGTTCCTTTAATTGCGGCTGTTTTGTTTGGATTATTTGGAGAACGTTTTCTACTTTTGGTGGTTCTTGACATAGTTTTATAGTTTATAACGGGACAAAAATATAGAAATATATCTCAACTAATCAAATTATGGAGCAACATTTCTCCAATATTAAAAAAAGAATTATCCAACATCTTGAAAATGTTGGAATTAGTAAAAGAAAATTTTATATTAAAACTGGGATCGCTAACGGCGTTTTGGACAAAGCAACAGGCTTAACAGAGGATAATATAGAGAAATATATCTCCAAATTTCCAGAGATCAATACTGATTGGCTACTGACCGGAAATGGAGACATGTATAAGCCGACTGAAAACGAACCGATGGAAGGAATAGTAAAAGCTCCACAGGGAAGACTAAAGAGACGAACACCCAATAAGAGCCGGATTGAGTTTTATGATATTGATTTTGCTGCTGGCGGGGATATTGAATTTTATGAAGACAACGGTATTAAGCCTGCCTATACAATGGACATTCCAGAATTTAACGGGTGTACTGCTTTCCGGTCTTATTCTAATAGCATGGAAAAACTGATCCATAGCGGCGACATTCTCTTTGGTACCAGGGAAGTAGACTGGCACGAAGGGCTGGAATACGGCCAGATATACGGAATCGTTAGTCTGGATGGCCGTAAGTTTCTGAAATACATTAGAAGGTCGGAAAGGGCTGCTACGCATTTCCTTTTCAAAAGCGAAAATGTAGACGAATATGATGACTTTGACTTTCCAAAGGAGCGCATAAAGAGTATCTGGCTAATACATGGCTGGCTAAAAAAGCGGACGGGGTAGTAACCATTTGTCCGGTAATACTTGCGGGAAACAGAGGTTTGCCAATCCAATTTTTTACAAAATCTAATGAAACCCTTGTCTGTAGTGCCTTTGCTGGAATTTCAATAAATACTCAAATTGTCCCTATGGGGGGTCGAATCGTGCATTTCATGTACTTTTCGACCCTTTTTTTGTCCTTATGGGGTATTGAATCGGTCTTTAAAACCCCACAACTGCAACGGCAACTGCAACGGCAACTGCAACGGCAACTCATTTTTTGGGGCGTTTTCCCCAGCTTGGAACCGCAACAAAGTTTTGCAGCCAGGGTTGGGCTTGTGTGGTCGCCTGTAGCGGCCTTTTTTGGCTTGTTTTGAGAGGGAAATCAAAAGATATACACGCTGCCTTCAATTACGCTTAAAGTAAGCGAGAAAGTTCGCCATCATTATTCAAGTGAAATTCGGCAGTATTCAAATTTTTGGACATTTGGAATTTACAGGGGCTTTCGGGCTTTTTTTGTTCTAATGCTGTACAGATAAGGCTTTCGGGCTTTTTTTTCTTGTTCTTTTATTGGACACTTCGTTTTGTTGCCCATACCGGCAATTTTTAATTCTTTAATTATTAATTATTTAGACTCTCTCATATTTCTT
>DAOLFI010000374.1:0-4328 GCA_035326385.1 Niabella sp. | reverse complement strand
ACAACTCTAATCCACGCTCCAGCTTACGCTTCCATCCTTTTCATCTTTCAGGTTAATACCCATAGCAGCAAGCTGATTGCGTATTTTATCGGATGTTATAAAGTCCTTACGGCTGCGTGCTTCTTTTCTTATGTCGATCAAAAGCTGCATTACATCTTTCAGCTTTTCATTATCAGCTTCAGATACATCCTTCAATCCAAAAATATCTTCGAGGTACATTTTAAACTGTTGCTGTAATTTTTGAAAAGTATCACCCGACAAAGCGGTAACAGCCACCAGGTTATCTTTCATACCATTGATAACCGGCGCCAGCTCAAACATATTGGCCAGCACTTTTGCAGTATTGATGTCATCATTCATAAACTCGCCAAACTCATCTGTCAGTTTATTTACTTTGGCATCTAGTTCTTTATCACCGGCAGTTGCCGTTAACGCATCGCTTCTTGATTGCAGCTTTTGCAGGTTCTCGTAAGCCTCCCACAGTCTTTTTAATCCTTTTTCAGAAGCCTGCAGCGCTTCATTACTAAAATCGAGCGTACTGCGATACTGGCTTTGTAAAATAAAAAACCTTACTACCATTGGATGGAAAGCCTGGCTCAGTAATGGATGGTCGCCGCTAAACAGTTCCGTAAGCTTAATTACGTTATTATAGCTTTTACCCATTTTACGGCCATTAATGGTAATCATATTATTATGCATCCAGTATTTTACCGGTGCGGTATGATTGCAGATAGTACTTTGCGCAATTTCGCTTTCGTGATGTGGAAACTGCAAATCCATTCCACCACCATGAATATCAAACTGCTTGCCCAGGTATTTGGTAGCCATAGCAGAGCATTCTATATGCCATCCGGGAAAGCCTTCTCCCCAGGGACTTTGCCAACGCATAATATGCTGTGGCGGCGCTGCTTTCCATAAGGCAAAATCAGCAGGATTATTCTTTTCATCCTGCCCTTCCAGCTCTCTTGTATTTTCCAGCAGGTCTTCCAACTTTCTTCCGCTCAGCTTTCCATAATCGTAATGGGCTGCATATTTCTTTACATCAAAATATACTGAACCGTTTCTTTCATAAGCATACCCATCTGCTATGATCTTCTTTATCATCTCGATCTGCTCCACAATATGCCCCGTAGCAGTAGGCTCTATGGAAGGCGGTATATTGTTGAACTGAAGCATAGCCCAGTGAAACAGGTTGGTGTATTTCTGCACCAGCTCCATGGGCTCCAGCTTTTCCAGTACTGCCTTGCTGGATATTTTATCCTCGGCCTCGCGGCCCTCTTCTTCAAAATGGCCGGCATCGGTAATATTTCTTACATAGCGCACTTTATATCCCAAATGAGTTAAATACCTGTATAGTACATCAAATGTTACATAAGGCCTGGCATGTCCCAAGTGACTTTCACCACTCACTGTAGGCCCGCACACGTACATACCCACATATCCCGGCGTAACCGGTTCAAAAACTTCTTTCTGCCTCGATAAAGAATTGTAAACTTTTAACTCACTCATTGTTCCTGCTTTTCTAAGGACTGCAAAAATAGTGATATTGAATATGAAAGAGGTAGAGACGGGTTGGTTTACTTTTCTTCTCCTGCATCTACCAGGTCAAGGTATGCCTGGATGAACCGATGTTTGAGCTTATTCTTTTTATGCACCAGGAAAGCGGTGTAAAGACGTATGCCGCCGGCTTCCATATCAGTATTAAGCTGAAGTATTTCTGTGGAATACTCATAATAGTTGTACCACGACTTGAATTTCCGCGCCCTGGCTGCCCCTTTGCCATCTGTGGGATCGCATACATAAACAACAGCATTTACCCGGGAGGAAAGAAAATCTCCTACAATTTGAATGACCGTATCTGCGATGCGCCTGTCAATACTTTTGGACAGTGCGGGAGGCGAGGTTAGTTCAATATTAAAAGAGTATATTTTCCTGGCCAACTCAGGATAAGAAACAAAATATTCTGAATAAGATAAAAAGAAGCATTTGTAACTGTCCCCTTTTTCGGTCGTAAAGCTATAAGTCAGATCATCAACTTTCGATATCGGGTAAGGTTGCAAATTCAAAGCCATGTTTTCCCTGCAGTTCTTTTAAGGTTAAGCCATTCTGAAGAGCCGTTCTTATTGTTTCCTGATCTTTGATCATCTTCTGCAACATTTCGGCTTTTGTCATAGGTTGAGGTTTATGGCTGCCGCGCCCCAAACGTTTTCTGTTTTTCGTTACTGAATCCATAAAATCCTTTTATGCAATTTACGAAAAATTATAGTCTCGGCCTTGCAATTGTGAATAACAGGTACTTTCCAATAAGATTGTATACTATCGTGAGCCAAAGACCTGTGTCCAGTAAGCGCCTGCACGTGCCACGCCCATTTCTTTAAAGTTGGCGTTCATTATGTTTCTACAATGTCCTTCACTTTTAAGCCAGCTATTGATCACCTCTTTTTCATTAGGCTGGCCCCAGGCTATATTTTCTCCATAACTTCTCCATTTATAACCAACAGCAGTGATCCTGTCTCCCGGGCTGCTGCCATCTGCACCGGTATGATTAAAATAATTATTATCATTCATGTCCCGGCTATGATAATAAGATGCGGTAGCCAGCAAATCATTCCAGGTAATTATTGAAACAGGGGGCATAGCCACATTGCCGCAGTTACAGCCTGCTTTACGTACATCATTTACAAGCTGCAGCAATACCTCCTTATTGACATTAAAAGAGGCAACAGGCGGATTGGTTATTTCTATATCCTCGTCCTCTTGCTCCAAACGGACATCCTTTTTAGCGCAAGAAACCATGCCACAGATAATAACAACAAAAAGCCAACCAGGAGAAAGTTTCATATAAATACTTAAGAGAAATTGTCAGCAACTATCCTGCCACTAAAGCAGGACTTTGTAAGCCTATTTTATTTTTACATCGGCCACTACCATATAATGATCAGAGTATCTTGTGGTAATTCGCTGGTACTGCCCGATATCAAAACTTTCGTCGGCAAGAATATAGTCAATCCTCAGGGTGGGCGAAAGCGAAGTGTATGTTCGGCCAATACCAAAACTTTTTTGCAAAAACGCATCCTGCAAATTGCCTTTTACTGTTTTATAGGTATAGGAATTGGGCACATCGTTCATATCTCCGCAAAAAATAACCGGGTAAGGACTGTTATCAATGATAGTGCGGACCATATCTGCCTGGATGCTCCTGTGTGTAATAGCTACCGAAAGCTTGGATAAGATATGGCGCGTATTACTTAAAATATTGCCTTTTCCGCCTTTTATTTCCTGTATTTTGGAAAGGTCTTCCTTTCTGAACTGATTGGATTGTAAATGCGCCGTATGCACCCTGACAAGCTTTTCCCCTACCTTAATATCCGCAAACACAATGGCTTCGGGCAATGTAGGTCTGGGAAAACGTACCATTCCTGTATCTGCTATGGGAAACCGGCTGAAAATAACGTTACCATTGAACAGTCCATCGCCATCCAGGTCGTGATTAAAATAATAATAAGGATAATTCAGGCCCTTGCTTACAGCAACAATATTATTGTACCAATCAGGGTTTACAGAGGAAGAAAACTCCTGGAAACAAAGAATGTCTGCATTTATCCGGCCAATCTGTTTCAACATTTTATATCGGGTCTGACTGCCCATATTATTATTCTTCACCATTTCAATAAAACGGGCCACATTCCAGGTAGCGATTCTTATAGTGCCTTCTTTTTTAGGTTCTTTAAACGAGGCATAGAACTTAACCGCAAAAAAATCAGTGATTTCACCACTGCCTAATATTAAGGCAATACCCGATAACAGGGCCCATTTCCGGTGTACAAGCAGCCACCATACAAGAAAAGCAATAACCAGGATAAGTAAAAAGGGGAAAGCAAGGCTGATCAGCGAAACCAGCGGCCAGTTTTCAGGACTGATATGAGGATTAATGCAAGCCAGTAAAAAGGCCGCCGCTACGATAATGTTTATCACAAACAATACCCGATTGCTTATTCTTGCAAAAATTCCCATACTGTAATGCGCAGCCGGAAGATAGAGAAGTAAAACAAAAAGCAATACACAAATAGTATAAATTTTACTTTCCTTTTAAATCTTCATTACTCGCTCTTTTTAAAAACTCCTTTTCATCTGCAGAGAGATGATCATATCCCTGCTGGCTGATCTTATCAAGTATTTCATCCAGTCTTTGCTGCGTAAGTTTGGCCGTTTTTGAAAAAGGACTTTTAGCTGCGTTATAAAAAAGAGTGGATTTTACCTGGCTCCTGGCCTGAGAAGGCTTTTCGGGAGTGAACAGGTTCGTGAACCAATCGTACAAATGGTTCATC
>DAOLFI010000373.1:0-4337 GCA_035326385.1 Niabella sp. | reverse complement strand
TATATATATCGGAGAATACCCGGCCTGAGGATGTGAAACGCTATTTCTCATCCTGCTATCCCTTTCTGAAAATTGAGCTGTACAGAATGTGGGATAAGAATGAAATGCCGCAAAAGAAACATATACCCGTTACCTATAAATTTGCCAGCCTGCTAAGAGAAGGTTCTGTGGATATCAACACTGATATAACCGTAGCTGAGCTGAGTAACAGTTTTGCAGCCTTTGGCCTGAGAATTGAAGTTTTCAGGAAAAGCGGCAATGTTTGGGTAGAAACTTTTTTAACCGATAGCTGGACCCTGCAACAGCAAAACAAAGCCGGAGAAGAAATTTCCACTCCCGCCTGAAGCCTATCCCTAATAAGGAAGGTTTCGTAATTTGCTTTCGTTCAATATAATAATACTTCCTCCCTTTATATCAATCAGTTTCTCGGCCTTAAAATCAGATAAGGTTCTTATTAGGGATTCGGTTGCAATACCGGTTGCCTGCGCCAGGTTGTCCCTGGATAGCCGTATTTCTTTTGTGTCGCCCGATTCACTTTTAAACTTTTCCAGCATTACAACCAGCTGAAAAGCTACTTTTTTCCTGAGCGAGTTGTAGGCTATATTTAAAAGGCTTTCTTCTTTTTCTAATACATTATGTGTAATAAGACTGATAAACTGCCTGGCCACCTGCATATCTGCCGACATGAGCACCAGGAAGTCTTCTTTGGGGATCGTCATAATTTCTGCATCTTCCAGCACTTCCGCATTTTCTTTATATACAATATTTTCAAGTACATAAGTATATCCCAGAAAATCGCCTTTGCCTAAGATATTTGTAATAAGCTCTTTACCATCGTCGTTCGATTTGAAAGTTTTTACTTTACCGCTTTTGATGTAGTAAACCGCTTTGGGCCTTTGATCTTCGGCATATATCTGCTGCTTTTTCTTGTAACTGTACACTTCTCTTTCATCAGAAAGCAATGGAATATGACTTACACTTTTTACATTATCTAAAAAGTTGCTCAGCTGGTCTCCTTCAGGGTTATTATTAGCTGTAGCCAGTTGCTGCTTGATGGTTTCGGCTTTATTCAGCCTCATTTCTACCGCTTTTAAAAGCTCCACCCCCTCAAATGGTTTGGTAATATAATCATCAGCACCCAGCTCCATCCCTTTCCTGAAGTCAGATTTTTCCGATTTTGCGGTAAGGAATATAAACGGAATACTATTGGCCTTAGACTGCTGGTTCAGCAGGTACACAACGCCATACCCGTCCAGCACCGGCATCATAATATCGCAAATGATGAGGTCTGGCATTTGCTCTATCGCTATTTCAGTTCCTATTTTTCCGTTTGACGCTGTTATGACATCATAGTTGGAAAGTTCCAGGATCTCTGCGATGTTATCCCTTACTTCATCGTTATCTTCTATTACCAGAATTTTTTTCATCCGTAATTTTTTATGGTTTTAATGACCGGATGGAACTTTTCAGGTATAAAATTTTCATTTGGTAATGAAATTTTATAATAAACGTTTCCTCCCGCGGTTAAATAATTTATTGTGGAATGCGGACCGTAAAAACAGAGCCGCTGTCTAAATTGCTTTCAAATTCTATGCTCCCGTTCATTAGCTGTACATATCTTACCACGATGTTCAAACCCAGCCCTGTTCCCTGTATATTCACTGCGTTCTGAGCACGGAAGAACCTTTCAAACAGGTGCTTCTGATCCTCCTCCGAAATACCAATGCCATTGTCCTTTATCGAAAGTACAACCTCTGATGGATTAATAGTGCAACTAATTTTAATTACACCATTTTCCGGAGAAAATTTTATTGCATTAGAAAGCAGGTTGATACAAATATTTTTGAGTAAACGCTCATCTACAAAAATGACACCGGTTCCCTGGTAATTGGTTTCAATAGTTTGCCCTTCTTTACGGTGTGCTGCCATTTCCTGCACTACATCATTCAGCTCTTCAAAGCATTTTTCAGCACTGATATAAATAGGTTTGGTCTGCACAATTCCTTCATCCAGCTTATCAGAGGAAAGGAAATCGTCCAGTATCATTTTCATATCGTTCACCGCATGTTTGATGCGGTTAATATGCTTAATACGTTTGGCAGGCTCGTTCAGGTCGTTGTATTTCTCCAGCAAAAACGAAGAGGACAGGATAGTGCTCAACGGCGTTTTAAACTCATGAGAAGCCATAGATACAAATTTTGATTTCATATCGCCCAGGTCTTTCTCCTCCTTAAGTGCATCACTTAGCTCCAGCTTGGACTGTTCAAGCGCTGATAAGGTTTCCCGCAGCATTTTAGTACGGTCATCTATCTTCTTTTCCAGGGAGATGTTCATTTGTTTAATTTCCCTGGTCACTTTTTCCAGCTCCCTTTTCTGCTCCAGCACTATTTGTTCGTGCTGCTTGCGCACAGTAATATTAATTACAAAAGCTATTACAAATAATTCACCATCCAGTGCATAATTGCTCAGGCTTATTTCAACAGGAAAAACGCTGCCGTCTTTTCTTTGTGCGTATAGATCTCTTCCCGTACCCATAGCTCTTGGCCCGGGATTTTTATAGAACCCATCGCGATAGCTTTTGTGATGTCCTTTTATTGAAGGAGGCAAGAGTATTTCCATTGGCTTATTAATCACCTCTTCTCTTGTATATCCAAAATCTCTTTCTGCCTGCTTATTAAAATTGATGATCAGTCCCTGCATGTTTGTTACCACAATCCCTATCGTAGCATGGCTGAATAATGCTTCAAACATATTGGGCTGTCCCGGCGTATCGTTTATTTCCTTAACGTTCATTTATAGCTAAAATGCTGATGACAGTTTTCTAAACTGCAAAAATAGAGTGATATCAACAAAAATCGCCTATTCACAGCTTTTTAATCTCCCAGCAGATCGGGCCTTCTTTTTTTAGTGCGTTGCAGCGACTGCTCATACCGCCATTCTTCAATTTTCCTGTGATCGCCGCTCATAAGTATGTCTGGTACCTGCATGCCCTTAAAATCTACCGGGCGGGTATAAACGGGAGGCGCCAGCAGGTTATCCTGGAAAGAATCGGTAAGCGCGGAGGTTTCATCGTTCAGTACTCCGGGTAACAGTCTGCCAATAGCATCTGTAAGAACGGCTGCGGCCAGCTCACCACCGCTTAATACATAATCGCCAATGGAGATCTCTTTGGTTACATATTGCCGGCGGATGCGTTCATCAATTCCTTTATAATGCCCACAGATCATGAGCAGGTTGTCTTTCAGCGAAAGCGAATTAGCTATTTTCTGGGTCAGCCTTTCCCCGTCAGGGGTCAGGTAGATGATCTCATCATATTTTCTTTCCCCGGATAATACCTCAATAGCGTTGGCCAGCGGCTCGCACATCATTACCATACCGGCGCCGCCGCCATACTGGTAATCATCAACCTGACCATACTCATTTACTGCCCATTTACGCAGGTGATGCAACTGTACAGTAAGCAGGCCTTTTTCCTGCGCACGTTTCATGATGCTGTGCTCAAAGGGGCTGGTCAGTAATTCAGGAAGAACGGTAAGAATGTCGATGTGCATGTCGCAAATGTACGATGTATGATGTACGGTTTACGATGTCAACATAATCTTTCATGAAGTGTTCAGAAGTGAAAACCACTTCAATTAATTTCATTTCCTTCATTGCATGGCGCAATTCTCTTAAGAGGCACGGTTCTTTTTGTTTTTGCTTTTCTTATTCTTTTCAGCAGGCACTGTGGTTTTCCATAAGAAATATCATTTAACACTTCTATTCATGGAGGAGCTTTACCGTCAGGAATTTCTAATAATATCCTGTTCTATAAAGTTACAATTTTATTCACTTTCCATAAAATCGTCCAGGTCCCGGCGTTCTTTTTTAGTAGGGCGGCCGATTTTGCTGAGGCGTTTACCGCTAAAAAATGAGGCTGCCTGTACTTTTGCTTTTTCCAGCTCTTCAGGCGGGGTCAGGTCAACATAGTTTTTAATGGCTTCTTCATATTTGACACGGGTATGTAATAAACCTACCACTTTTATCACCCATCTGCGGCCTTCGGTGCGTACATCATAAATATCACCTAAATGAACATTTTTGCCGGGCTTGGCCGGTTCATCCTGATATTTTACCTTGTTATTGTTGCAGGCATCGGTAGCCAGCCGCCGGGTTTTGAACAGGCGGATAGACCATAAATATTTATCAAGGCGTAGTTTTTCTGTATTTGCCATTTTTCAAAACTATTTGAAATAAATTATATAAATGTCCTTTTTTACCTTTTCCCAGCTTAAATCTTCTATCAGTATTTCCGGTTGTTCAGATTCATCAGCATCCTCAAAATAAAGAATACTCTT
>DAOLFI010000372.1:0-4341 GCA_035326385.1 Niabella sp. | reverse complement strand
GCTTACCAACGGCCGGGCAGGGCGCTACTGAAATGTATGATCTGATAGGTCATTGTGTGAATTTTTTACCGCTCAGAAGTAATCCTGATCCTGATATTACATTTGCAGAATATCTTAAAAAGCGCAAATCGAAAACGCTGACGGATTACGAACATCAGCAGTTTACTTTCGGAACACTTTTGAAAGAGCTAAAAATAGAAAGAGACCCTTCGCGCATTCCCTTATCACCCGTATCTTTTAATATTGATATTGGTATGGAGGCGCAGGTTTGGTTTGAAGATGTAGCGTACAAAATTGTTTATAACAAAAGAATAGCCGAAACTTTTGAGCTCTTTTTAAATATTACCAATTGCGAGCAGGGTTACGAGTTTCAATGGTCTTATAATACACAGTTATATAAACCTTCTACTATAAAGGGGTTGATGGATAAGTATAGCTGCCTCCTTCAGCAAATAATAGAAAATGCAGAACAAAAGATAGCCGATCTTCGGCTTGAGGATGAGAAAGTATTAGCCGCTTATTGGAAAAGCTGGAATAACCAGGCTAAGAAAGATGCATGGGAAGGAACCATACTGGATAAAATAAATCAATCCTGTATAGCAAATGCAGATAAAACGGCTTTGGTCTTTAAAGGCGGATCGGTAAGCTACAGAGAATTGAATGAGAGGTCTAACCAGGTGGCGCACTATCTTATTGCCGCAGGAGTATCTTTAGGATCTGTTGTAGGCATTGCTATGGAAAGAAGTGCCGACCTGGTAATATCTATATTAGGGATACTGAAAGCCGGAGGTGTATTTGTGCCGCTTGACCCGCAGTATGCACCGGAGCGCATTGAATATATGCTGGAAAACTCGGGTGCGGTGTTCTTACTCACTTCATCACAATTTGCGGGGAAATTGCGAACCGGCGCCCGGGAAATAAATATGCAATCGCTGTATACAGAATTGCAGTCTTATCCTGCAAACCTGCCGGAAGTTTCACTTACGCCTGAATCACTGGTATATATTCTGTATACTTCCGGCTCTACAGGCAGACCAAAAGGAGTGATGATTGCTAACCAGTCACTGGTCAATTACATTAGCTGGGCGGTTGATTATTATCTTAAAGGAGTGCCGGGTGTGTTCCCTCTTTACACTTCTATTTCATTTGATTTAACTATTACCTCTATATTTTCACCCCTGGTATCAGGAAGTTTGCTTAAAATATATGACGAAGATGAGCCTGTTGCGCTGCTCGAAAAGATCTTTACAGACGATGAGGTGAATGTAGTCAAGCTGACACCTTCCCATCTGAAGCTGGTAAAGGATAGCAATTATATTCGCCGAAACCTGCCGGGACAGTACCTCACATTAATTGTAGGAGGCGAAGAGCTGGGAACTGCTTTGGCAAAAGATGTTTACGATTTGTGTAAAGGGAAGGTAGTTATATGCAATGAATATGGTCCTACAGAAGCTACGGTAGGATGTATGATCCACGATTTTAATCCTTCAGAGATACAGCAGGCCGTATCTATAGGAGTACCCATTGCAAACGCCCGTGTTTATTTATTAGACGAGGCTTTACACCTGGTACCCAAAGGTATTACGGGTGAAATATATATAGGTGGTATTTGCCTGGCAAAGGGATATTATGGGAACGAAGTACTTACCCGCGAACGCTTCCTGGATGATCCGTTTGTACCTGGTGAAAAAATGTATAGAACCGGCGATAATGCCATCATGCAGGATAATGACCTTTTATTATTTAAAGGGCGTATTGATGACCAGGTAAAACTGCGGGGGTATCGTATAGAGTTGGGCGAAATAAATTATCATCTGTCTGCTATTGAGGGGATAAAAAATGCCATCACTATTGTAAAAGAAGGTAGTCCGGGCAACGGTTACCTGGTATCTTATATCGTACTTCAGGATGGAGCAGCTGCTACAGATAAGGCAAAGGAGAAATGGCGCGAAGCGCTGCACAGTAAATTGCCGGATTATATGATCCCTTCCATTTTTATTATGCTGGAGGAACTGCCATTGACAGCAAATGGAAAGGTTGATCACAGGAAATTACCAGTGCCTGAAATAGAACAGCAAAAATATATTGCACCACAAACAGAAGAGGAGGTTCTATTGGCACGGATATGGTCAGAAATATTTAACAGGGAACAGATAGGAGTGTATGATGACTTCTTTAACTTAGGAGGCCATTCTATGATAGCCATCAAAGTAATGGCAAAAATTGAAGAAGTTACCGGCATAAGATTGCCAATTGCCACGTTATTTGAAGCACCTACCATTAAAGGCCTTGCTAAAAGGATAGCCGGAAAAACAGAATCACATATTAACCGGGTTTTGGTCCCTATAAAAGAAAACGGTACCAGACCTCCTGTTTATTTAATTCATGGAGGTGCGTTTAATATCCTTCTATACAAGCAGTTAGCACCTTTTCTTAATGAAGATCAGCCTTTGTATGGTATTCAGGCCTTAGGGCTTGACGGGGATCTTACTCATTTAGATAGTATAGAAAGTATTGCAGCCCGGTATCTTACAGAAGTACTGGAGCAAAATCCGAAAGGCCCTTATATACTTATGGGCTATTCTTACGGTGGTCTTGTAGCTTATGAAATGGCCAGGCGGCTAACAGCGATGGGAAAAGAAATTAGGATGTTGGGGATATTGGATACAAATGTCAGCGACCGTACTATTTCCAATGTCGTAATACCCAGGTTGTTCTTTAAAATAAAGCACCAGCTAAAGAAAGTGGTATTTATAAGCACTAATCTCTTTAAGCATCCCAAAGATGTAATAAAATACCAGTGGTTGCTTTTCAACAGGCGATTTAATAAAAGCCATAAGGAAGAAAAAGAGGAACAGATTTATGACTATAACAGTAAGGTAGTAGATGCGTATGACAAAGCGTATATTACTTATGAAATAAAGCCTTCTGATTTGAGTGTACATGTGTTCAGGGTTAAGGAGCGTATCTATTTTATTGATGATTTTGCTTATTTAGGATGGAAAAGATATGCTAAAGGCGGAGTAGTTGTACATGATATAGCAGGAGATCACAAAACATTTTTATTGCCCCCCAATAACAAGATATTAACAGAAAAAATACAGACTGTGATTAATGGATTGAAGACATAAATTTTCTGGCAATAGTTTTAATCCTGTAATTTGTACATTTCATGGAGAGAGAGGGGCTATTCATCTAAATATTTAGCTATTTTATGATATTATACCTAATTTTACCAACTTAGAAAGTCTAACAAACTGTATTTTATGAAGAAAACAATTCTGATAGTGGATGATGAGCCTACAATACTTAAGCTTTTGGAATTTGTTTTATCTAAAGATTATGACGTTATCTTAAAAACTAATGGTTATGAAGCTATTCAATGGCTTGAAGGAAGTAATAAACCAGACCTGATTATCCTTGATATCAATATGCCCTATTTTAATGGTCCTGAATTTCTTAAATCGATCAAGATCAGCGGCTTATTTTCTAATATTCCAGTTATTGTATTAACTGGGGATAGCGATACCAAAAAGATCAGGGAGGAATTAAGCTTTCCTGTAAATGAAATCATCCATAAACCTTTTAATCCTACCAAATTGAAAGATGCAGTCAAATATTTACTTACCGAAAACGCAAAATTTACCACATCTGAAAACTAATGGTTTTAGTAGCACCATTGGTATAGCCTATATCGGGAACAATTTTTTTGATGAAGTTGTTGCTGACGCTGCGCTGCTTGCTGATTACTGGTTAAAACGGTTTAATGATTTAGCCGGTTTCCAGGATTATCTTTCAACAGCTTCCATCAGCGATATCCCTTATGTGCTCCTGGTTGAAGCGCACAATGAAAGCAAGGTGTTCCAGGAGGTTATGGCAATAAGAGAAAGAGCCATTACTTCGGGCATTATCATTATTTTGCTGACATCAATAAACAAAACAGAGCTGCAGCAAAAAGCATTGGAAGCAAAGGCAAATGATATATACTTCAGGCCATTCAACTCTTATCTTCTCTTTGAACGGATCAATTTCCTGATAAAATTTAAATTGCTCAGACCTAATGAGGATCAGGATAAGTTTTCAACCCAGATCCTGGAATATAAGATTCCTTTGGCGAAACGCCTTTTTGATATTATAGTCTCTTCGCTGATGTTAGTAATGTTATTGCCGTTTTTTATTTTAATTGCGATAATTATAAAATTAGAAAGCAAGGGACCTGTAATATATAAAAGTAAACGGGCTGGTACGGGATATAAGATCTTCGATTTTTACAAGTTTCGTTCCATGGTAAACGATGCCGATAAAAAGCTGGAAAAGTTAAGTAAAACCAGTAATCAATAT
>DAOLFI010000371.1:0-4399 GCA_035326385.1 Niabella sp. | reverse complement strand
AAACAGGCAGTACATGTTGACGTACTGCCTGTAGGTATATTAATCTGAGCTTTGGCTATTTTTGAGCTTCAGCAGTTGGTTTACTTTTATTACCACCTAAATGATAACTGAGAGGAACATTGCTTCCTTTGGGCGATACTCTTACATAACCAGACATTTCCTGGTGCAATGCCGAGCAAAAGTCGGTACAATAGATGGGGAAAATACCGGTACGGTCGGGTACCCATTTCAAGGTAACTGTTTCCCCCGGCATGATCAGCAGCTCCGCATTATTGGCTCCTTTCACACCAAACCCGTGAGGAACATCCCAGTCCTGCTCCAGATTGGTTACATGAAAATAAACTTCATCACCAAGCTGCACACCCTCTATATTATCCGGAGCAAAGTGTGAACGGACAGCGGTAATATTCACATGCACCTGGTTCCCCTGCCTTACTACTTTAGTCTCGCCTTCTCCTTTGGCAACATAAGGATGTTTGTTAGTGTTGATATCAAAAATCTTCAGCTGCTTATCTTTAATCAGTTCAGCCGGAACAGCCTGCGCATAGTGCGGCTCACCAATGGTTGGGAAATCTAATATCAGCTCCATCTTATCCCCGCTGATATCATACAGCTGTGCGCTTTGAGACAGCTCAGGCCCTGTGGGCAGGTAACGGTCTTTGGTGATTTTATTATAAGCTACCAGGTATTTACCAAAAGGCTTTTTAGTATTACCACCGGGTACCATTAAGTGGCCCACAGAATAATAGGTAGGCTGGCGATCCAATACTTTCAGATCTTTAATATTCCATTTTACCACTTCAGAAGAAACAAAGAAAGAGGTATAAGCATTACCGTTAGCGTCAAATTCGGTATGCAAAGGACCCAGGCCCGGCTTTTCTACTTCACCATACAGAGCGGCCTCGTATTTAATAACGGGCAAGCCTGCATATTTTTCCTGCTCAAAGCTTTGATCAGCAATTGCTTTTTGAATTTTATCGTAGCTGAATACAGGCAGTAAAGCAGCTAATTTACCACTACCAACAATGTATTCACCGGTAGGATCTACATCGCAACCATGAGGTGATTTAGGGCATGGAATAAAATATACAATATCAGGGAACTCCGTTATATCCAGCACGGTTACTTCATTCTTTATTTCGGAAGTGGAGGTATGGGTTTCTTCATTAAACTTATTATGGGCATATTTTACAGCCTGCTTTTTACCTTTACCTGCTTTTACATACTCCTCCGCTTTTTTCCAGTTCACAGCCATAATAAAATCTTTGTCTTTCTGCGAAGCGTTCACTTCCAGCAGGGTATTGGCCTGCTCTGAATTATAACAGCTAAAAAAGAACCAGCCATGTGATTTGCCTTTTCCTGCGCGAGCCAGGTCAAAGTTCAGACCCGGTGTTTTTAACTGGAATGCCAGGTTCATTTCTCCGCTTGTTTTATCAATACTGACAAAGCTGATATGTCCTTTAAAGTTTTCTTTGTATGTGTCTATTGGTACATCACCGGCCTCTCCATCTTCGGGAACGCTGAACCGTGTACCGGCAACAATGTATTCTGAGTTCTCGGTTCCAAAAGGAGAGCTGTGGTTACCGGCGCTGTTAGGCAGCTCAATAATTTCAGCTGTGCGGAATGTTCTTAAATCCACACGGGCAAGACGTGGAGTGTTATTCCCGTTCACAAAAACCCATTTACCGTCTGCTACCCCGTCTGTCATCGACATTTCTACGTGGTGAAGATCGTCCCAGGGTACAAAACCGTGAGAGGTATTAAGCATGGGTTTAGTCTCTTCGCTGTAGCCCCATCCTTTTTCGGGATCAACCGAAAATACAGGTATTACACGCAGCAAACGTCCGCTGGGCAAACCATACACGCTTAGTTGCCCGCTAAATCCACCCGAGACGAAGTTGTAAAATTCATCGTATTTGCCGGGTGCTACATAAGTTTTGGCCGCAGCATCGCCACTTACAGCATTACCGGACCCCTTAGGTTTACAGGAGCTGATATATAATGCAGCTACTGCCAGTAATGCAACTGATATTTTTTTGTAAAGCATAAAACTATTAATTGAGTTTGAATAATTACTTTCATGGCTCCGCCGTATTTTTTCTGCGGATGTCTGCATTTTGTATGAGTTATGAGTTACTTAACCCCGTCATTCTGACGCATAAACTCCACAATTTCCCTTGCTTCCTGATCTGCCAGGTTTTGATTAGGCATACGTACCAGACACAGTTCCAGTTGAGCCTGCACTTCGGGGTCTTTATCAATCATTGGGTCCGGGTTAGTGATAAAGTTCATGAGCCAGTAAGGTGTATGCTTTGAGCTTACCCCTTTCCAGCCCGGTCCTACTAATTTCTCATCGGTAAGCTTATGGCAGGAGAAGCATTTCGTTTCTGCAATGGCTTTGCCCTTTGCCGCCATAGCAGCATCTAAAGGACCCACTGTTACATTGGTTTCATCAAATTGCCCTTCCCCTCTTTTGGGGTCGTAATCTGATTTTTCTGCCGCAGGCTGAGCGCTTTCAGATGCACCGGATGGAGATGTCTTGTCTTTGTTGTCATCGCCACCACAGGCGCCTATAAAGATGACAATTAGTAAGCCTAATATGGCCATTGCTTTTTTCTTCATAATGTCTGATATTTTTTTAATAGGTCAAAAGTAATTTCGCCTTTCGGAACTGCTATATGACTGGAATCATACAGGGAAAATGTTTTTGCAGGTACCTTTAAAACTCTTAATTCGGGACCATCCCGGTATAGTTGTTTAAATAGAAAATATCGTGAAACGGCATAAAAGCATTATTCCTCTTTCAAAAGATCACCATCTTGGATTACTTTGCTGCTGGAAAATAAGGCAGGGCTTCAGGAAAAATATTCCGGCAGACAGAATAAGAGCATACGTTCTGTACTTCTGGGAAACACATCTTATAAAGCATTTCGATGAAGAAGAACAGCTTTTATTTAATAAAATACAGGATCCGCTAAATCAGCAGGCTATTACAGAACATAAGGAGCTGCAGTATATAGCGGATGAAATAATCGGCTCGGCCACCCTTAAAAATCTCAATAAATTTGCCGATCTGCTGGAAAAGCATATCCGCTTTGAAGAAAGGGTTTTATTCCCCTACCTGGAAACAATATTCCCCCAAGAAGAATTACAGCTTATAGGCCAACAGCTTGAGGAGCTGCATAGCGTAACAGTAACAGATGATTTTGATGATGAATTTTGGGTATAACGGAAGGCTAATGCTGAATGCAAAAGGCCAGAAGCTTCAATCTTTCAACCCCGGACTCTCCGACTTTCTGACTTCCTGACTATATCCTAAGAGATATTTCCAGTTGTTTTAACATTATTGTTACTTCAAATATAGCTTCCGGCCATTGTATAGTATCCAGAAACCGGACTCACGCAAACGTTTGCATAAAAAAATCACTGAAAAACAGAAGAACGAGGAACAGTAACTGATAACTTTAAAAGATGCGCAGCAAAATACTCATTGCAACTCTTTTTTTGTGCCATATATCAACAGCACAAACTACCTCTAAAATAAACCGCCAACAATTGGTGCAGCGCCATACGGTAAAACTTTATAAAGCAGATACGCTGGCTTCTCTTTCAGTGGGTAACGGTTCTTTTGCTTTTACTGTTGATGTTACGGGATTACAATCCTTTCCGGATGACTACGCGTCAGGTGTACCCCTGGGTACGCAAAGTGAATGGGGATGGCACGCATTTCCTAATGTAAATAACTATAAGGTTGAAGATGCGTTAAAGACCTATCATCTCAATGGCAGGGACGTTACCTATATGGTTCAAAATAATCAGGACTCCGGGCTGTCAAAAAAAACAGCCGACTACTTCCGCATCAACGAACACAGACTGCATCTGGCCAAAATTGGTTTGGAGCTCATTAAAAAGGATGGCAGTGTTGCAAAACTTTCTGATATAAAAAATATCAGCCAGCAACTGGATATGTGGACAGGGGCCATACAATCTCATTTCACTGTAGAGGATATCCCTGTACAGGTAATCACTTACGGGCACCAGCAGCAGGACGCTATTGCTGCTAAAGTCTCCTCCCCCCTTATTGCCCAAAAGCGTTTACAGATCCGCATCAGACTGCCTTACCCTAATGGAGATTGGGGTGACAGGGGCAATAACTGGCAGAACGATAACCAACACAGCTCTTCCATTATAAGCAAAACGGCTAATGCGGCTACCATCAGCCACACGCTGGACACTACCAGCTATTATATTTCCACATTATGGAAAGGAATGGCGGCTGTAACTCAAAAGCAACCACATTATTATCTAATAAAACCAGGTAGCGGCAGCAGTTTTGAGCTAAGTGTCAGGTTCAATAAAGAAAAGAAAGCCGCGCCAGCCGCATCTTTCGCAACAACAG
>DAOLFI010000370.1:0-4401 GCA_035326385.1 Niabella sp. | reverse complement strand
ACCTTATTTACATCTTCCGCAATATCATCAATAAAAATTTTCTTAATCACTGCATCAGTGCCCAGCCGGTTATTTACAATAACACTTACACCAATATCTGTGGTTTGAACGGCAAAAGTCTGGTTAGTATAAGCATCCATATATAAACCACTGCATTGGGCCACCAGCTGCTGTACTTCTTCTTTTTTCCTGCTGATCCAGTAATGATCGCCGGCCTTATCCATCATTTTGTACAACGCTACCAAAGCAGGTACCGATTTTTGCGGCGCTGCTGCATCAAACCTGTTTTCAATAGCTGTAATGGCTTTTTGAAATGCCGATCCGGTTTTGCCAATCCGGCTCCAGCTTACATCTACACCATCTAATAAATCTTTCTGAGGAGCATCGCCACCAATTGTCCTGAAATACTCATAGCTCTCCCCTCTGGTGGCTGCTGAACCAAAGCCCTGTGATTTATGCTGGCTTCGGCTTTGGGCAGCTATCTCTCCGTAACTTTTGCCCAGTAAACTATTGTACCCGCCAACATTGATATTAAACTGTGAAGGATCAGTAGTATTATTACCGCCAAAATTGAAGGTATTCCATAAAATTCTTTTTGCCTGCCAGGGTTTTACATATTTCAGTTGTTCCGGAAACTGACTGGGATCAGCAGCGGCTTTAAAAGCTTCTTCTGCCAGTATAGCGCTTGCCGTATGATGTCCATGTCCTCCCTCACCGGTTGCCGGGAACCGGGTAATAATAACATCAGGCTGAAATTTGCGTATCACCCAAACCACATCTGCCAGCACTTTGTCCTTTTTCCATTTGGTAAATGTTTCTTCGGGATTTTTAGAAAAGCCAAAATCATAAGCCCTGGTAAAAAACTGCTCGCCACCATCAATGCGACGCGCAGCTAACAGCTCCTGCGTACGGATCAGACCCAGCTCCACACCCTGCTCATCTCCTATAAGATTTTGCCCTCCATCGCCACGCGTTAAAGACAGGTAGCCGGTACGGTACAATTTGTCATTGGCCAGGTAAGTGATCAACCGTGTATTCTCATCATCGGGGTGCGCAGCTACATACAACACCGAACCTAATACTTTCAGTTTTTTTATATCCTGCAAAATCTGCGAAGCCGTTGATGACTGACCCTTTGCAGCAACAACAATAAATAATAAAGCAATATGTATAAGAAACCGCATCTTCATCTCACGAAAATAAAAGAAAACTCCTAAGCGTTTTCAATTTTAAGGTATATAAACCCTGGAAAAAGAGTAATTTCCTGCACATACAACATTTTCCGCGGTGCTTTGTGCTACTTTAAACCTTCGCCAAACTCCCGTAACAGCACCAGCTCTTCCACCGTTTTTACCACTGTAATATTCTTCATAGGATTTTCATATAGAAACCCATTATTCAGCATCGTTTCAATATGGACCAGCAAATGATCGTAAAAACCATTCAGGTTGATAATATAGATTTCTTTGTCATGAATAGAAAGATTATTCCAGGTGATCATTTCAAACAACTCATCGAGTGTTCCATAGCCGCCGGGCAGGATCACTGCCGCATCGCACAGCTCATACATTTTCATTTTCCGTACATGCATATTTTCCACCACCAGTAATTCTGTCAGCCCTTTATGCGAACGCTCCCTCGAATCTAATATCCTGGGGATAACTCCGGTAACCGTTCCTCCGTTATCCATTACAGCATTTGCTACAGCACCCATCAGCCCAACGTTTCCCCCGCCATATACCAGCTTTATACTTTTAGATGCCATCCAAAGTCCCAGGCTTCCTGCCTCCCGAACAAACAGCTCTTCTTTTCCGTTCTGCGAACCGCAAAACACGGCCATACTCTTTATTGGCATAATTGTAAATTTTTATGCTGATTCCGTTTCACCAGAAACAACTATAAGGTTTCAAAAAACCTTACAGATATTCGATTTTTTTTACAAAAGAGCAGCAATTTTACCTATCTTCAAAAATTAAATTGCAAATTCCAGTTAAATTAATTAATACATAATATGTCTGCAGGCTTTTTATTTTCAATAGTCATTGCTTATTTTCTTTTATTGCTGGCAGTAGCCTGGAGAACCAGCAAAAACAGTAACAATGAATCTTTTTTTATAGGGAACCGGAGCAGCAACTGGATGCTGGTAGCTTTTGGGATGATAGGCACATCGCTGAGCGGGGTAACTTTTGTAAGTGTACCAGGGGCTGTAGGCGCTAACCAGTTTGGATATATGCAGATCGTTCTAGGATATATGATCGGCTATTTGTCCATTGCATATATTTTATTACCCCTCTATTACCGGTTAAAGCTTACTTCCATTTACGGATATTTAAAAACGCGGATGGGAATGCTGTCTTACAAAACAGGAGCATGGTTTTTCATCATCAGCCGCCTTGTAGGTGCAACAGCAAGGCTATACCTGGTAGTAAATATCCTACAGGCTACAATACTCGACAGCTTCGGCATACCGTTTTGGGTATCAACTCTCATTATCCTGCTCATGATCATTTTATACACTTTTGAAGGCGGTGTAAAAACAATCGTATGGACTGATACGCTGCAAACTACCGGTATGCTGCTGGGACTTATTATCTGCACCATCTACCTGTTGCAACGTATGGATCTGAACATTGCCGAAAGTCTTGAAGCCATGCGCAGTGCCAGCCTTTCAAAAATTTTTGATACAGATATAAATGCCAAAGGCTATTTTATTAAACAAATACTGGCAGGGGCTTTTATAACTTTAAGCATGACCGGTATTGACCAGGAAATGATGCAGAAAAGTATTTCTGTGAGCCGGTTAAAAGATTCTCAAAAAAATATGGTTTCACTGGCCTTTATTATGGTAGTGGTTATTGGCCTGTTTTTATATTTAGGCGGATTATTGCACCTGTTTGCAGCGCAGGAAAATATCGCCGCCTCCGGTGATGCTTTATTCCCCACCGTAGCCGTGGAGCACATGCCTCCCGTAATTGCTGTAATATTTATCGTTGCACTTATATCCGCCCTGTTCCCGAGTGCAGACGGAGCCATGACCGCTCTTACCTCCTCTTTTTGTATTGATATTGCCGGATTGAACAGGCGTACCGATATGGATGAGAAACGTAAGAAAAAATTCAGGCAGACAGTGCACCTTATGGTGGCTACCGCATTTTTACTGCTGGTGCTTATTTTTAAATGGATAGACAGCAAAAGCATGATTGATACTATTCTGCGCCTGGCGGGTTATACTTACGGGCCGCTGTTAGGTTTGTTTGCTTTTGGTATCTTTATAAAGCGCAGGCCCAGCGATAAACTGGTACCTTTTGTTTGCTTTATTGCCCCGGTTCTCTGCTTTTTGATTGATGAAAACCAGGAAGCGATCTTTGGCGATTTTAAAATAGGTTTAGAGCTGATTATTATTAATGCGCTGTTTACCTTCATTGGCCTGTTCCTTATTTCCAAACCGGTAAGCGCAGCGGAATTAGAGCAGGATAGTGTGCATTAGAAGTCGGGAAGTCAGAAAAGTCGGGAAGTCAGAAGACGGAGGTCGGACGCAGCAGTATTCCTACTCATTATTCACCATTCATCACTCACCATGAACTATGGACTATGAACTATTAACGCAGTTCTCTGATCAATATACTTCAAAAGAAGGCCCTCTGCTGGCAAAAATAAATGACTTCACGCATCAGCACCATGCCGAACCGCACATGCTGAGCGGTCATGTACAGGGGCAATTGCTCAAAATGTTCAGCCAGATGATCCGCCCCCGCCGTATCCTCGAAATTGGCACATTTACAGGCTATAGTGCACTGTGTCTGGCTGAAGGATTAACAGATGACGGCATGTTGCACACCATTGAGTTCAGGGAAGAAACGGCAGCTATTGCACAGGAATTTTTTAACAGATCAGTGTACAAAAACCAGGTTAAGCTGCATACAGGTAACGCAGCCGAAATTATTCCGCAGCTCAACGAAACCTGGGATCTGGTCTTTATAGATGCAGATAAAGTGGGTTATATTAATTATTTTGAGCTGGTTTTGCCTCAGGTTAGGAAAAATGGTTTTATCTTAGCAGATAATATTTTTTTTCACGGCGAGGCGCTGAAAGAAAATGCCAAAGGCAAAAGTGCCAAAGCAGTGAAAACGTTTAATGATTTTATTAACCAAAGAACGGATATAGAAAAAGTGGTGCTGACTGTACGGGACGGGCTTTACCTGATCAGGAAGATATAGCCTCTTACCCGGGTTGGACCTCTTTTCAGAATTTTTTACAATGATTCGGAAATTTATAGCAGCAACTGTATTTACTTTTTCATTGCTTGCCGCCAAAGCGCAGACAAACGAAGTAACGGAACAATATATTAAAACTTACAGCGGCATTGCTGTGGAGGAAATGCATCGTACGGGAGTGCCCGCC
>DAOLFI010000369.1:0-4402 GCA_035326385.1 Niabella sp. | reverse complement strand
TTATATACTTCCCGGGTTAAAGTGGTAGGCGTACCATCTCTGTTCAGCCATAGCCAGCCGTATTCATTTAAAATTACAGGAGATAGCTCCCGGTTAGGGATAAGCGGATGCACCGGCGGTATAGTATCCACATTTGCCAGGTCTTTCAATTTAAAATGAGGATCCAGGAAATGATAGGGATGCGTTTCCAGCACATCGTTAGAGGTCCTGACTCTTGTATAGCTGTTGTCCCAGGGCCGCTGCGAAAGGTCCTGGTGCCTGATCTTCCATATAGTGCGCCCCAGCACATTATCGTTTACCCAATCCACCGTTTCATTGCTCATATCCCAGATGGCCACACTGGGATGGTTCCAGTTTTCCTCCATCCATAATGTACACTCTTTTGCCAGCAGGTCTGCATTCAATGGCCATTCATGGCCCGGGTATTCAGCAAACCAGATAGGAAATTCATCCTGGAGCAGGATGCCCTCTTCGTCAGCAATATCATACCAAAACTGGGGCGGGCGGCTGATACAGATTCTCATGCTGTTCCAGTGAAATTGCTTAAAGGATTTAAAAAATTTACGCACCCATTCCTTATCCCAGGGCAGCTGCTTGCAAAGCGGATCTTCAAAAAACCGGAACAGGGTAATATTAGAGCCTCTTAAATAATAAGGCTTACTGTTGAGCTGTCCCACCCTTGTAACCTGGTCAAAATAAAATGACCGCATACCAAACGGTGTATACACATTATCATTATCGGTACTTACTTCCAGCTTATAAAGAAAAGGATCTTCCGGTGACCAGAGGTGCATGTTTGCAATAGGAACTTTTACATACGAGGTAAAGTTTCCGCTTATCTCCTCATTCTTTTCTAAGGAACCTACTATTTTATTTGATTTTACCTCTCGAACAGTGTACAACACTTTTACATTTTTCTTCGGGCCGCTGTTTATAATATTCAATTGCACACCCACCCTGTTATAATGTATGTCAGGCACTGCCTGCACGGTCCTGATAAATGTACTGCCAGTCAGTATCAGGTTTACATCATCGTAGATCCCTGCAATAAAATGTTCCCGCTCACAATCAAAGCCGTCCGGATACTCAGGTGGTACCGCATCGCGGCTTGATCCCACCCGCACTATGATTTCATTTTCGCCTTTCTTTAAGGCGCGTGTAACATCAAAAAAACCGGGCGTAAAACAAGGAATATTATTGCCCACATCCTGGCCGTTCACAATAACTTTTGTATTGTACATCGACTTTGAGATCTTCAATATCGCCGTATCAAAATCCGTTTGGTTCAGTGTAAATTTTCTGCGGTACCAGAAAGCTTCTCTTAAGGGATCTGACTGGGAAAAGCTTTCCCTGTTTACCGGTTTGGGACCCACATCCTTAAATGCAGGGGTAGCCAGGTTCACTAAGCCGGGCACCGGTACTGTACTTTTAAACGATTGGGGAACTTCATTCATTTTCCCTTCTCCAATTTCCCAGGTACCGTTAAGCGATACTACCGTTCGGCCCCCTGTCTGCGCCCAGGAATAAATATGCGCAGCAAACAGCAAAACAAACAAACACGTTTTTTTCATCCGTATATTTTTTTTATTTAATGGGATAATCCTCTTCTGAAAGATTCAAGCTGTATCTGTTTTCTTTTTGTACAGCATTATATTCATCGTTATTCGCAAGCCTGGTTCCACTATAAAAACACTTTCTGAAAATCCTGTTTCATATAGCTTCAGCAAATGTAGACTTATTTTTAAATTAAAATAAAAAAATTATAATTTTTTTTCAGAGATTTTTTAAATTTCATTTAATTAATTGATAATCATATTATTATTAAGAGAAATTTTTGTAAATCTTCTCTTTCAATTAACCATATCAGTACGTAACAGTATTATATAAAACTGTTTTCAAAAAATATAGTATCAGCACGCAGAAAAAGCAGGAGCTTTGGATTATTAACTAACTAATCAGTGAGGTAACAACAATAACAAATCTCTTTATCATTCGGTGCAGGAGAAAGAGATCTGCCTGTTGGCAAACAGGTTTCCTTTCTTAAGTGACCCTAAGGCAAAGCGGAGAAGATTTGCGCCTCCAGAGATACAGTATTGAATATGAAAACGAATGGAGATCCTTTATTCCAGACATTATGGATCCCAAACGATGTTATCCGGTTTTATTGCGCTATAAAATCAAAGAGACGGGGGCAATAACTATCGCCACCTAAAATGAAGTGAAATGAAATAGGAAGGGACCTTTTTACCAGGAACTCATAGAAATGACAAAGGCTGTATATAAAACCAACCTTTCATTGGCGGTAACAATACAGGCGGTCTTTATCCTTACATTATTACTGAACGCCCCAGCCCCTGTTAGGCTTACTGCCCATTTCAAGTTTCAATACTCCTCCCTGCATAATAGCATCATGAGAAATTGATGGTGTATGTAACGGCTTTCCGTTTAATGTGGCGCTTTGTATGTATTTATTATCATCGGAAGCTCCGGGAGCAATTAGTTTGAATGTTTTACCATTAGGCAGGTGCACCTGCGCTTCTTTAAAAACAGGGCTTCCAATAGCATAGTTTGTGGTGCCTGGTGTTACAGGATAAAAGCCCAGTTGAGAAAAGACTACAAATGCCGACATACCGCCGCCATCTTCATCACCAGGTACACCCATCAGGTCGTTGCGGAACCATTCTTTTAGTAAAATGCGGATCCACTTCTGCGTTTTCCAGGGCTCACCGCCATAGTTGTATAAATAGGGGATGTGAAGCGATGGCTCATTGGCCATGGAGAACTGGCCTACATTACCCGTATGATCCGGAAGCTGTGCATAAAACTCATACTTCGATTTACCTAAAGGCTGGTTAAACATATCATCCAGGTTGTTCACAAACTGCTTCTTTCCTCCCATCAATTGAATTAAATCGGGAATATTATGCTGCACATCCCAGCGGTACACCCAGGCGTTATTTTCGCCATAATACTCGCGCCCGCCCTGCCCTCCCGATAAAACATAATCGAACGGCTCTATAAAATTCCCATTGGCATCTTTAGGATGAAAAAATTGTGTTTTGGAATTAAACAGGTTGCGGTAGTTAAACGATTGGGCAAGAAATTTTTCATATTCTTCTTTTTTACCCAGCGCTTTGGCCAGCTGCGCCAGGCACCAGGTATCATAAGACGTACCTAAGGTAACCGCAACAGGCTGTCGCTTTTCAAATCCATGCACTTCCGGTATAGTTTCTTTTTCTCCCGGCTTTAATGCGGGAATATAGCCATGCTCTTTATAAAACTGATCCAGCGCTCCCGCTGCAGCTCCTGACCAGGGCGCCAGGGTTTTTTCAGTAATAGCGCCTTTCGCTGCCTCGTATGCTTTTTCAAGATCAAAACCTTTTAAACCCTTAATATATGCGTCTAACAACGTTGCTACGCCATGGTTTGAGTTCATCCGGCGGCTGTCACCATTGATCTCCGGAAAAGTTGGCAGCCAGAAGTTTTTCATCTGGCCTGACATGATTACAAATGAATGAAGAATCTGTTCTTCTTTCTTTGCGTCTATCAGTACACGCAAAGGATGGTGTGCCCGGTAAGAATCCCAGATCCAGTCATCTGTATAAAAAGGGATACCACCGTCTTTATGTACTTCATGATCAAAACCGCTGAAATACCGGCCGTCTTCCGAAATATTTACCGGCCGTTCAAAAGTGCGGTAAAGAGAAGTGTAAAAAACAGTACGATCGTTTTCACTACCGCCTGTGATTTCAATTTTGCCAAGCGCTTCGTTCCACTTTTTTCTTCCGGCGGCTTTCAGCCGGTTAAGGTCATAGTCTGTTATTTCACGGCGAAGATTGTTTTTTGCCTGCTCTTCACTGATAAAGGATATACCATACCTGAAGCGCAGCTCTTTTACATTTTTGCCGTATTGAAGCACTAGGCAGGCGTTCTTTCCTGTTGCAGCGGTTCCTTTCTGCAGCTGATTATTTTTTAACAGCGCTATTTGCTCCGGCACTTTATTGGGTTCAATGTATATATACACATTTGTTTTATTGCCAATACCCTGCTTACCAAGCAAGGCAGTCCCGTTCCATTGCAGTGCCCCTTCTCTCGAATTGATCACAATGGATGCCGGCTCACTCTGCTCAAAATTTAACTGGTATAAGCCCGACTGATGCGACGGTGCAAAATCTACTTCAATCTGCTGCTCATCAAGATAAACGGAATAGCTGTAAGGTGCAATCTTCTCCCGGTCGTAGCTATAGAATAGTACCGGTTTGAGATCTCCCGGTGCGCCCTGGAACGGGCTAAAATTAAAAGCCGAGCTGCCCCTGTGACTGGTTACAATAAGCGGCAAACCCCATAAACGGCTGCTGGGATAGTCACTGCGTTCGGGATATACCCGCAACATACTGTTGGG
>DAOLFI010000368.1:0-4410 GCA_035326385.1 Niabella sp. | reverse complement strand
CATTCCTTACATCCCATTGCTGGTCTATACCGGGAGTGATCCAAATTACGGCAATACCCAGCTCCGCCATCGTTCTTCTAAAAGCAGGGTGCGCAAAAATAGTTTCCTCACACATGTTGTGCTGCCCCACCACTACTGCCCGCACCTGCCCGCAATCTGAAGGCATCCATAAAAACGCTTCAGGATTATCGTTGGTTTCAGGAGAGATATATCCTTTTACCTTAACCGCCCATTGGTATTCGGCGCTTCTTGCCGGTGAGAAAGTGAAAAGCAGCATCGGTATAAAGATGAGAATATATAAAACAAAAGACCTCACCCCCGCCCCCTCTCCAAAGGAGAGGGTAGTAACGATACGAAAAAGTTTCAGGCACCAGCAGGATATCATTTGTCTGATGATCATACTCTATTTTTCAATTCTCACTTTTAGCGACTTATCAATAACGGGTGTTACTACATTGTGAAGCAACACGTCTGCATCGTCTGACCGGTTTAAACTGATATCAGACATTTTCAGTTTTCCAATATTTACAGCAACAACCGCATTTCTCGGTTCCGATTTCTCTGAAATGAAGGTTGCGTTATTTATTTCTATATGCTTCACATGCCTGATGAATAACCCGTAAGAAGGCAGGTTTTGCCATACAGTAGGCTGCGGATACCCTTTTTCATCTTCTATAACATCTCTAAAATCTTTCCAATAAGTGGAAAAGTTCAGCCCTTTGATTACATCATGTCGTTTATTGTTAGTTCCTGAAACTGTATAACTACCTTTTCCCAATCCGCCCCTGTTATAAAAACGGATATTCTGAAGCAATACATTTTCAATAGCAGCGCCAGCTATGCCAGTAACAGATGAGCCGAAATTACCCGTTCCATAAGCAGTAATATTGCTAATGGTGATGTTACGCATAGTGCCCATCCCAGGTTGCTGCGCTTCTTCCAGGTGCTTTCTGCCCCTGTTCGCTAACCGGATGTATAGCGGACATTCGGTTCCTTCAATCAGCACATTATTGATTATTACTCCATCCATTATACCACCATCCACAATCTCTAATGAAATAGCTGTAATACCTGATGGCGTTGATTTTATAATTCGCTCGCCCTGGTGCTTGCTTGGTTTTACAATGCAATCGCTGATAGAGATATTTTTAAACCCGCCGGTTGATTCGGTACCACATTTTATGGCATTGGCAAAACTGCTTACAATACAGTTATTAATAATAATGTTTTCGCATGCAGCCGTTCCTGTACTCTTTAATACTATTCCATCATCATCCGAATCAATGATACTGTTGGATAAAATAAACCTTCTGCATCCATCTATATCAATGCCGTCATTATTTCCGTTAGCGTGATTATATACCCTAATATTATTGACCGTTACATCTTCACAATCCAGATAATGCTGATTCCACATTGCGGAGTTGTACAAGCTGACATCTTCAATGAACACATTTTTGCAGGAAATGAATAAAATATTTCTGGGCCTACCATCACGATCTCCTCCTGCTGTACCAGATCTTCCTTTTCGTCCTCGCCCTCTTCCATCTATGATTCCTTTACCGGTAACACTGATATTTTTTGCTTTACAGGCAAACAATAAGGCACTCCATCCAGACACATCTTTAAGAGAGCGATAAGCCGCTTGGGGAAGCATAGGAAAATCAATATAATCATCGCTGGCTATTAACGCTGCACCAGCGGACAAATGCAGTTCCACATTGTCTTTCAGAATAAGTGTTCCAGTTTTATAAATTCCCGAGGGAACTATTACTACACCTCCTCCCTGTTGAAAACAGGCGTCAATAGCTGCCTGCAAAAAACGGGTCTGAACAGTGGCACTATCCTCAGTAGCACCAAAATCAAGAATATTATACCGGTCTGTTTTTTTACTGCTGATACCCTGAGCATACAATGTAGATATTCCTAATAACAGGGAAAGCAAAAAAACTATTATGTTTCGAAAACAATTAAACATTCTATAAATTCCAGGTTATTTATTTTAAATCCCAATACACTACATAACGCTGGTGATGTATGGTATGAATCGGTGCTAACTGCACTCCATCTTTGCCGCTTGTAAAAATCAGGCTCTTATTATCTGTTTTCTTAAATACACCAGCCAGATTTTTTCTATCTATCGTTAAAGAAGTTTTCAATCCTGCCGGCACATGATAATCGTAAGTATAATAATCATTATGTAACGCCGGATTTGAAAATGGAGCGGGCGCTTCCATTCCGTCAGTACCCATCATACCGGCCAACACTAATGGACCGTACATTACTGCAGCTTTATCGGGATCATCATTGGCAGGCGCCAAGTGCAAACTCATGGGATAATGCACTTCCACTTTATCTCCCTTCTTCCATGTGCGGCTAATTGTTATATAACTGGAAGGCGCTTGTTTCACTTTAACCTTCTTACCGTTTATCTTTATTTTCACATTTGCAGCCCAATAAGGATAACGTAAATAAAGCGGCATATTTAAGGGATTGTCCGTATCTACCGTTAATGTTACATGCTCATCAGAAGGAAAAGCAGTTTCCTGTTTGATGGTCACCCCTTTTTCTTTCCAGCTTAATACCGAAGGAATAAACAGGTTGACGTACACTCCTTTGCCATCGTGATAATAGATAGCTTCATTGTATTTGGCATGATTCTCAAAGCCGGTCCCTACACAGCACCAGAACGACTTATCAGGTGTACTATACACTTTGTGCGCCCCGGGCAGTAATGGCAGAAAATAGGCTACCATACCCGACTGAGGGTCCTGCTGCCCCAGAATATGATTATACAAAGCCCGTTCATAAAAATCTGCCTGCCGGGCATCGGCATCCCATGTAAACAAATGCCGGGTCAACTTCAGCATATTGTTGGTATTGCAGGTTTCCTGCGTGTATCCTGTCAGATATTTCGAAATACTATCTGAAGGAATGAACTTTTCTTTGTGACTGTTACCACCGGTAGCATAGGTTTGGTGAGCCACAACGGTCTTCCAGAAAAAATGAACCATATCATTAGAGCGATCATTAGCGAAGAGTTCATAATTCCGGGCTTCACCAATCAGTTTGGGTATAAAGGTATTGGCATGTTTAAAATTCAGCTGGTCCTTTTGCTCAGCCAAAGGATCGATCACTTCTGCATGATAAAAGTATTTTGCCAGCCATTTGTGCTCAGGATTTCCAGTGATTGTATACAGATTATAGAAAGCTTCATTAACGCCGCCAAACTCGTTACGCAACATAAGCCTTCTTTGTTCTTCGGTAAGTGGCTTCAACTTATGGTAAGCCCAGGAAGCGGCCTTCTTCATAATATCCAAAGCCAGCCCGTTATCGCAATACAAATACTGATCTATCAGTCCCGCATATATTTTGTGCAAGGTGTACCAGGGCGCCCAAACACTATTTCCGGCGATGTTCCTATCGATCAAGCCTTCGGCATAAGCGCTGATATAGCCCTTGCTCCCATTAGCTGAATACACCTGCTGTACTTCTGCCAAGCTTTTCACCAGACTATCTGCTTTCACTTTATATTTATCATCGCCGGTAGATGCATACAAATAAGCCAATGCCGATAAGATATGCCCCGTAGTATGTCCGCGCAGGTCACAGTCCAGCGATTCCCATCCGCCCAGCTTACTGATAACAGAATATCCCCCTTCGAGAGCAGACCATGTACCCGAAGTATTCCTGAAACTCTGTAAAAGACGGTTTACATTTAATGACAATATCCAGTTAGACGTACGTTCCCTGTTTTCTGTAAAAACTGAAGGGAGCAACCGTATATCTCTCATATCAAAACCGTAGGCTTTAACCTTGCCCGCAATAGGAAGCTTAAGTTTATTACTATGCTGACCGGGATAGACAGACTGTGCCTGGATAAAGACCGGAATTACTACTACTAATAATACAAATAACTTTTTCACTTCATTCGTTTTATTTAATGTTTTAAAAGTATATCAATCTTAATGTTTCAATAAATCAACACTAAAATCATTTTAACTCGTTTATTCAACAAGTGATGCACTTATTCGACAATATCTCTGGTAAGTAAAACATCATTTCCCGTTTTGTGACTTAAGAAAATTCAATAACACCTTATTAAAGCCTTCCGGATTTTCCAGGTTACTTACATGCCCTGCATTGGGTACGATCATTTGCTTTGCTGATGGCACGAGCTCCATCACTTTATTTTTA
Source organism: Niabella sp. (assembly GCA_035326385.1). Taxonomy (GTDB): domain Bacteria; phylum Bacteroidota; class Bacteroidia; order Chitinophagales; family Chitinophagaceae; genus Niabella. Next base: position 213 of record DAOLFI010000368.1, on the reverse strand, counting down.
TGATGTGTATCCGCCTCACCGGTAAGCACCAAAACAGGAACTGTAACTTTCGTTTGCTTTAATTTATCTACAACAGAGGTTCCCAATAAAAACCGTGGCTCTATATGTGTAGGCTGCCAGGCGTCCCATTTATAGATCATATTCCATATTGGCTGGCGTAATTGTGGAATTATTTTGCCCTCCCTTGCAGTAAGCGCATTGAACCATTGTTGC
>DAOLFI010000367.1:0-4412 GCA_035326385.1 Niabella sp. | reverse complement strand
GTCCATGCAGTCGCGCAGCTCTTCAAACTCATCTGTATTTACCGGGTAAATACCTGCAAATACCATAGGCTTTACTTCTTCAAAGCCCTTAATGGCAACCGGGTTCAGGTTATTGGCCAGCGTAATGGTATCCCCAACTTTCACCTCCTTTGCATTCTTGATACCCGTAATAATATATCCAACATCACCGGCTTTGATCTCTTTCTTCTCCGTCATTTTCAGTTTCAAAATGCCGATCTCGTCCGCCTCGTACTCCTGCCCGGTACTTACAAATTTTACCTTATCGCCTTTCTTGATCGCTCCGTTTAAAATACGGTAATACACAATAATACCACGGAAACTGTTAAACACACTGTCAAAAATCAGTGCCTGCAGCGGAGCCCCTTCATCGCCTTTAGGTGCCGGTATTCTTTCCACGATGGCTTCCAGTACTTCCTCAATACCCAAACCTGTACGGCCGCTGGCCAAAAGAATATCCTCCGGCTTACAGCCAATCAGGTCAATGATCTGGTCTTTAACCTCGTCAATCATTGCCCCGTCCATATCTATTTTGTTGATAACAGGAATAATTTCCAGGTCGTTCTCAATGGCCAGGTACAGGTTGCTGATGGTTTGTGCCTGAATACCCTGCGTGGCATCTACCAGCAGCAGTGCACCTTCGCAGGCTGCCAGCGCCCGGCTTACCTCGTAGCTGAAATCCACGTGACCAGGAGTATCAATCAGGTTCAGCGTATAATCTTCGCCAGCCTTCGATTTATAGTTGATCTGTATAGCATGGCTTTTAATAGTGATCCCTTTTTCCCTTTCCAGGTCCATATCATCCAGCACCTGGTCCATCATTTCGCGGTCGCTGATGGTATTTGTCGCTTGCAAAAGCCTGTCTGCCAGGGTACTTTTACCATGGTCAATATGTGCAATAATGCAGAAATTCCTGATATGCTTCATTTTCTTAAAACCCTGTTAGGGCGTGCAAAGGTACGTATTTGAAATTTCTTATTTGTAATTTGAAATTTGAAGGCATTACCCGCGCATATTTGGCTTAGTTTATGTGCTATCTTTGATATATCATCAAACTATTTTAAACTATTTAATATGCAACAGCCTGTAGAAATGACCACACTAAGCCAGGTGCTTGAAAAGCTCAGGCTAAAAGGTGTTGATAAGGAAATCAAAATGAATGAAAATAAACAAATGGTCTCTGAACAATCGGGAAAAGTATATAGCCCTGAAGACCTGGTGATTTTCAAAACATTCAGGTTTGAGGGGGATTCTGACCCGGCGGATAATTCTGTATTATATATAACCGAAGACAAAGAGGGTGAGATCGGGTATATTCTTGATGCCTATGGCGCTTACAGCAATCATGAAGGCGCTGAATTCTCAGATTTTATTAAAAATATTAAAGTAGAAGACCGCAATGAACAGGAACTGTTTGGATAAATAAAAGAGAATGTTTCAAAAGAGATGTCAGCCTGAGCTTGTCGAAGACTAACGATTTGGTTATCAATATTTCGCCAAGCTCAATATGACAACTAAATTGACTTTTGAAACATCCACTTTTTATAAGATAGATGAAAACTTATTTCAACAGGCCGTCTCTTTTAGCCCATTCTTCAACTTTAGCAGCACGATCGCCACTTTCGGGGTGACTACTTAACATTTTCTCAGTTTTAGAGCGTTCTGCACCATCGCTTAACGAAGCCAGTTTTTTGAAAGCGCTGGCCATTCCCATCACATTGTAACCATTCTTCTTTAAAAAATTATACCCATATTCATCTGCCTCGCTTTCCTGTTTACGACTGTATTTTGAACTTAAAATAGCATTGGCAAACTCCCCCAGCTGGCTTTCGGTGAGCGCAGCAGCAACACCTGATTGTGATGAAGCGGCATCGGCAATAGCTGCACGTTTATAGGCATCGCGAACAGCATCGCGGGTATCTTTGTTTTTTACATGACCAATTTCATGACCAATAACTGAGAGCACTTCATCATCTGTCATAAAATCCATTAATGCAGCAAAAACACGTACACTGCCATCTGCACAGGCAAAAGCATTAATGTCTTTTACCAGGTACACCTTGTAATTGAGTGCAAGACCATCTTCGCTTTTATGCTTGCCAAACAGCTTTTCCAGGCGTTTGGTATAAGGGCTTTCTGCATCAGCAACGGGATTGTTGGCATCCATCCAGTCAACTGCCTGCTTAGCCAGCCTTGCAGCATCGGCATCGCTGAACGTAGCCGCTTTTACACCTTTACCTGCAGCGCCAACAGCTTTAGTGTTGAGTTTAATCTGGGCATGAGAAATACCTGTTAATGCAGCAATGACCCATAGGGTCAGTATCATTTTTTTCATAAGTAAAACTACTTTTTTTGGAGTTAATGGATTTAATTAAGTAGTGCGAAAATAAAGTTTCACCGGCTGATAACCTAATTGCATCCTGTTATTTTCCAGGTGTTTCGGGAACCGGTTTTTTCTTTTTCAGATCTTCTTCACTGGAAGGAGGACCAGGAAATCCCGGAACATCCTGATCTATGCGGGGGTCATTACTTTCTTTTACTTCCTTTTTGGTATTGATAGGATCTGTTGGCTTTTTATTTGATTTGCTCATACGGGAGGTTTATGGATTATAAGCAAAAAATCATGCCGGATTTAAGAGCGTTATATACAAAAAATAGTTTCATTCCCAATAAGATAGTATTTATCAGACGGAGAGATATCATACCCAGTGTACAAACCGGTGAAAGCACTGAATGCTGGCAGCACCATACGATGCGCCGACACGATAAAACAGGGCATCCTGTACGATTGCCTTGCTTTGCCTGTAATAATATACCCTGGGTGTATATGCCCGGATATAACAAAGCCGTTTTCGCTATCCTTCATATCGTGATGGGTTATAAAAAACGGCTCCATAACATGATCCTTTCCTGTTAAGCGGATGCCCAGAGCCTCATAATTTATGTGCATCAATTTATCATGATTACCGGGAACCAGCACAAAATCTATGTCCGCGAAAGATTCACGCCATTGTTTAAAAAGATGGATATCAGCATTATAATCATGATGAAACATATCGCCGGCTACTATAATAGTCCGGGGCTGATAGGTTTCAATAAGCATCGCTAATCTTTTTAGATCATCAGTCATTACCGTAGAAGGAATGGGTATACCCCGTGAACGAAAATAACCGGTCTTGCCCAGGTGCATATCTGCCAGGAAAAGCACCTGCTTCCGGGGCCAATAGATAGCCCGCTCTACCAATAACACCAATAACTCCTTGTTACAAATAATTTCCATATCTGAATATTGTGAATGGGAGCGGGAAATAGGGAGTGTGCACCCTACTCGCTACTAACTACTCCCTACTCAACCTTCTCATTGTTTCCTCCTGCATCTTCCTCACTTTCACATCCAGTTCCTCGCTGCTCAGATCCTGGCGGAGGCTGTCCACCTTGATAGGAAAGCTGAGTGGTGTGAATGCTTTAGCATTAACAATAATGATCCTGCTTTGTTGAATGCGTTGCAAAGCCGCAGCCAAGCGCGGCTCTTCCAGTTGCTGATAAAACACTTCTTCATAAGCCTGGCGCATCAGAAGATTATGGGGATCATACTGTTCAAATATCCTGAAAATAAGGCCCGATGAGGATTGCAGGTTTTTATCTGTTTTGAATTTGCCTGCATAATTCTTCATCACCAGGCCGGCTATTACAGCAATGTCCCTGAATTTACGCCCGGCCATTTCTGCAGCATTGATGCTTCTCACTATATCTTCCGACAGGTTTTCGGCAGATAAAATTTTATTCATATCTATTTTATCCATCAGAACAGGTTGATCGCTCAACAGCTCAAACCCGTAGTCGTTCATAGCCATTGAAAAGGTAATAGGCTGGATCTTACTGATGCGGTAAGCTACCAGTGCGCTCATTACTTCATGCACCAGCCGTCCTTCAAAAGGATACATAAACAAATGATGGCCGTCCCTCGTTTGTATCAGCTCTACAAGAAACTCATCATTTTTGGGTATATGGGAGTTGGCTTCCTGCTGTTTAAACAAAGGATAGAGCTTTTTTAATTCAACCTCCCTGGGCCCGGGTTTTAAGGCCTCATTAAATTTATGCCTTAAAAAAGCGCTCAGGTTAGAGCTCAGCGGGAGCCTGCCCCCCAGCCAGCTTGGTGTGATGGCGCGCTTTGCATTACTCTTTTTTACCAGCACTGTCATATCCTTTATCATTACAAATTCCAGCACTTTTCCCGCCAGCCCAAACTTGTCTCCAGGATTTAACCTTGCTACGAAATACTCCTCCACCATACCAATATAACTACCGCTTAAAAATTTTACTTTCAGCATGGGATCGCTTACAATAACGCCCAGGTTCATGCGGTGCATCATGGCAATACGGCGGCTTTTTTC
>DAOLFI010000366.1:0-4416 GCA_035326385.1 Niabella sp. | reverse complement strand
AGCATTGCATTTAAGTTTATTAGAATGACAAAGCAAATGATAAAATCCATGTCACAGTGAGCCTGACGAACCGTATCTTTCAAGCAAAAAGTCCTTCGTCAAGCTCAGGACGACATTTTTCTTTCAAAAAACTCAATAATAAAAACTTAAACAACTTATCCTATAAGTCCATTAATTGAGATCAATACCACTACTTCCTGTAATGCCTGAAAATGCCATCTTTCAGCAAAGTCCATATTGCCGCTTTCTGATGTGCTGCTTTTAATGCGCTGTTTGCCCATGTATTGCAGGTGCGGAATAAATGATAAGAGCCCTTAGCTTCGTAAAAAGCATCCATATTGCCATAGCCATCATTTACGCTTGGTATAAGAATAGCGTTTCCGTGAGCATCAAGATCAAAGCTATTAACGATATAGCCGGCAAGATCCCTGTAATCTTCTTTGCTGATGTTTAAAGCCACAGTAGATGAATCTTCTGCCATGTGCTTATAAAATGTTGCATGCATGGCCGAGCTGCTCAATCCTGTCATTGCTTTAAATGCCACTGAAAATTTTAAATCGGCCCAGGTGGGCGTTTGCAGGTAAAAACCTTTATCACCCCAGCCTATACCTACATAAGCATAGCTGGTATCTTTCAGATCAGTATCCGCATATTTTATATATCTTGTCCAGTCCATCCATTCACTTTTTACAGGCATCACTATGTCCGTATGAACACCGTTTGTTGTGATATAAACCGTCATATCATTGGGCGATTGATAGTCTTTATTTTTGTTGACAGCTATACGTGGGATCAGTAAGCCGGCTGCTACATAAACAGCAAATATGCCAATAATGCAAAGTAATATTTTACCAGTTCGCTTTAGCGCCTTTCTCATACTCGTGGTTTTCAAACCCGGTAAAAATAAGCAATTGTTAAAAGACCTGAACAATGCAGTTATCGTTGTTAGGGGCAAAACGCCGCGGGGGCCATCAATATCACGCGTTTACCCTGCTCAATAGCTCAACAATCTCTTTTTGCGTGCTTAAAGATTTGTCCGCATTGTAATAATTCTGGATCGCTGTTTTTATCTCTTCAAAGCCGGCTTTACGGGCCGCCAGCTCCAGGTACATCTCCTGCCCTTCTTTGGGACGCGGCCCCCAATGAAACAGGTCTTTGCCATTCTCATCGCGTACTATTAAAATGGGAATAGACTTACTGCCATTGGTCAGATAGCTGTCGATCTCAGAGTCACTGTCACGAAGCTGAATAGTGAACGAAATCTTATCGTTCAGCGCGCTCATTAAATAAATGATGGGAACAATATGTGCCGCATCACCGCACCAGGGCTCGGTAATCACTACCCAGTGCTGAGGTTTATCAATACTCTTTATTAAAGCTGCCGTTTCTTCCGTTACAGGATTGGTTTTGATCCAGCGCCTCATCCGTGTTTCGTTCATTTTGGCATAATGATGATAATCGGGATTATCATAAGGAGGCTGGGGCGTATCAGCAATCAATAACTCATGCGTATAGTCCAGGTATTCGTTCCAGTTCATTGTTTTCATGCAAAGGATAACAAGAAAGAAAATAAAAAGTTGTACCGGAACCAATGACCGGCTTCATTCATCTATTTTTATGTTTATCGCCAAGCAGCGATAAAACAGGGTTGTGAAGTGAGGACGCCACGCACAGCTACATTTATTTAAACTAATTATAAAAAATGTCACCCTATTTTTAGGCATGTATAATGACCCACTTCCTACTCACTATTCACCATTCACTACTCCCTAATTACATTCCACCCTTACCTTCCAGTTTTCCTTATCCTTTAAAAATCCGATCAACTCACTGTTCATTTCAAAGCCCCTGCCATTGGTCAACAGCTCTACTTCTATATCCTCCTCTTCATCCCTGATAGTGAAATTGACGGCAGATGTTCCCTTATAGCTTTTAAAGTTCTGCTGTACAAACGCTATCATGTTCTCCGTTACATCTGCAGCAGGCAACTGTACGCTTACCTTTTTAGTAAAGTTTTTCTTTACACTTTCTGCCAGGCAGATAGATGATATTTTAAAATCATAATCACCATTAAAGCGTTGTTTGAAAAAGCCTGTTATATATACCGTAGCGCCCAGTTGCAAAATAGCCGAATGCTTCAGGTAATCTTCTGAGAACAGCATCAGCTCCAGCTTCCCGCTATAATCTTCAATTACAAAGCTGCCAAACTTATTCCCGCTTTTGGCCACCCGGTGCTGCGCATCGCTTACAAGGCCCATTATTTTAAATATAACATTGGCATTCACTCTTTCGGGGTCTTCCTTGAATTCGTTCACATACCCGATCCTTGAAATACCATAGTTTTCCATTTCAAAACGATAGTCATCCAGGGGATGACCGCTGATAAAGATACCGGTTACTTCTTTTTCATTATCCAACTGCACTACCAAGGGCCAGGGCAAACAATCCGGTATTTTCGGGGGCTGTACTTCCATGCTTTCGCTAAGATTGCCAAAGAGCGTGTTGGCGCTATTTTGTGCCTGTGCCTGGCAAACCTGCCCGTACTTAATAATTTTTTCCAGTCCGTTCATAGTATCATTAGGGGCTGTGTGGAAATACTGGGCGCGATGCAGGTCTGTAAAGCAATCAAAGGCGCCGGCATAGGCCAGGCTTTCCATTGTTTTTTTATTTACGGTACGCTGGTTCACCCGCTTCACCAGCTCAAAGATCGTAGTATAAGCACCGCCCTTCTCTCTTTCTGCGATAATGCTTTCCACGGCTGCTTCACCCACTCCTTTCAATCCGCCTAAACCAAAACGAATCTCCTGCTTCTTATTTACGGCAAAACCTTTCAGCGACTCGTTAATATCCGGCCCCAGCACCTGCAGGTTCATGCGCTTACACTCTTCCATAAAGAAAGTGATCTTTTCCAGCGACCCGGCGTTATTCAATACGGCCGCCATATATTCACTTGGATAATGCGCCTTTAAATAGGCTGTTTGATAAGCTACAAAAGCATAGCAGGTAGAGTGCGATTTGTTGAACGCGTATTGGGCAAAAGCTTCCCAGTCTGTCCATATCTTTTCCAGCTTATCAGCAGGATGGCCTTTTTGCACCGCTCCTTCAATAAACTGCTTTTTCATTTTGTCCAGTACCGCCTTTTGTTTTTTTCCCATCGCCTTACGCAGCACATCTGCATCGCCCTTACTGAATCCGCCCAGCTTCTGGCTTAACAGCATCACCTGCTCCTGGTATACGGTAATGCCATAAGTTTCGGCCAGGTATTCTTCCATTTCAGGTAAGTCATAAGCAATCTCTTCATGCCCATGCTTACGTTTGATAAAGTTGGGAATGTACTGTAACGGCCCAGGGCGATACAGTGCGTTCATGGCTATCAGGTCTGCAAACTTATCCGGCTTCAGGTCGCGCAGGTGCTTTTGCATACCCGGACTTTCGAACTGGAACGTACCATTGGTCTCTCCTTTCTGGTATAACTGGTAGGTTAGCTCATCATCCAGCGGTATAGTATCTATATCTATATCCTTACCATAATTCAGCTTAATAAGCTGCAAGGCATTTTTAATGATGGTCAGTGTTTTTAATCCCAGGAAGTCCATCTTAATTACACCGGCTTCCTCAATCACGCTTCCTTCTATCTGCGTTACCCACAAATCAGAGTCTTTGGCAGTACTTACAGGAAGCAGCTCTGTCAGGTCTTTAGGTGCAATGATAATACCCGCCGCATGGATACCTGTATTCCGAACCGATCCTTCCAGTATTTCTGCTTCATGCAGCACTTTAGCTCTCAGGTCATCACCATTATATATTTCGCGGATCTTCCTTACATTTTCCAGGTCTTCTGAAACTAACCCTTCTTTTTCGATCAGTGATTTTTCGCCTTCTTTGGGCTGTAAAGGCGCATGCAGCACCCGTTTTAAGGATATGCCCGGCTTTTCCGGTACCAGCTTGGCTAAAGCATTCGATTCGGGCAGCGGCAGGTCCATTACCCGCGCCACATCCTTAATGCTCATTTTAGCAGCCATTGTACCATAAGTAATGATCTGCGCCACCTGGCTCTTGCCATATTTCTGCACCACGTAATCAATCACCTTCTGCCTGCCTTCATCATCAAAATCCGTATCAATATCCGGCATGGATTTACGGTCAGGGTTCAGGAAACGCTCAAACAGCAAATTGTACTTGATGGGATCTATATTGGTAATGCCGATACAATAGGCCACTACTGATCCCGCTGCAGAACCACGCCCGGGCCCGATAAATACGCCTGTATCCCTGCCTGCTTTAATAAAATCGCTCACAATAAGGAAATAACCCGCAAAACCCATCGTTTTGATGGTAAACAACTCAAAGTCTATGCGCTCTTTCACATCCCCCTCAAAGGCGTCACCGTAACGCTCCCTGGCACCTTCATAAGTA
>DAOLFI010000365.1:0-4418 GCA_035326385.1 Niabella sp. | reverse complement strand
ATCAAGTTGATAGTAAGAGGAATTTTCTGCATGCAATCAGAAAATAAAAAATTCAAAAAACCTATTAAGGCTATCAGCATTATTGATGAGTACCTGGAACATGCCCGGGTATGGGTATTTCATAACCGCGGCGATGAGAAAGTATTTATATCTTCCGCTGACTGGATGATACGGAATATTGAGCATAGAGTTGAGGCAACCTGCCCGGTTAAAAGCGAGGTTTTAAAAAAAGAACTGATTGACATATTGAATATACAGCTTAAAGACAATAGCAAAGCACGGATCTTAAATAATAAGCTGGATAATGAATACGTAAAAAGAAAGAATAATAAAATAGTAAGGTCGCAGGAAGAAATTTACAATTACCTTGCTGATAAAGCATATTAATTTTTGCATTAGCAAAAAAGAAATACTAAAATTGTAGCATGAAACTGGCAGCTATTGATATAGGAAGCAACGCAGCAAGGTTATTAATTACGGATGTATTTCTTGACAAAAAAAAACAACCGGAATTTATTAAATCAAACCTTATAAGGGTACCGCTGAGGTTAGGCTTTGATGTTTTTGAAACAGGCGAGATCTCTGCGGAAAGAGCTAACTGCCTGTTAGAAACCATGAAAGCATACAGGAACCTGCTAACAGCTTATAATGTAAAGCATCTTAAAGCCTGTGCCACATCTGCTATGCGCGATGCCAGGAACTCCAAAGACCTTATCCAGCAGGTAAAGAAAGAGACCAACATAGAAATAGAGATCATATCCGGCGACCGTGAAGCCTCAATGATATATGAAACACATATAGCCGAGACGCTGGAAAAAGACATTTTATACTTATATATTGATGTGGGCGGAGGCAGTACCGAACTTACTTTTTTCCTGAATAGCAAAGTGATCTTTAAACAGTCTTTTAATATTGGTACCATCAGGCTTTTAAAACAGCAGGTAAAGGAAGAACTGTGGGAAGAAATGAAGGAAGTGATCAAAACACAGGTTAAAGGCGCTAAAAAAGTAATGACTATTGGCAGCGGCGGTAATATCAACAAGGTTTTTTCTTTATCTAAAAGAAAAGAAGGCAAGCCCCTGCCCCTGGATCTGTTACGCGACTATTATAAAGAGATGAGCAGCCTTAGCCTGCAGGAAAGGATGAGCTTATTCAAAATGCGCGAAGACCGGGCAGATGTGATCGTTCCCGCCCTTTTGATTTATGTGAACGTATTGAAATGGGCCGGGGCCGATGAAATATTGATCCCTAAAATAGGACTGGCGGATGGCCTGATCCATGCTTTATATGATGAGCTGGTAAATGGGTTGTAAGATGACCGGTGACATGTTAGAAATATCAAACTTTAAATTTCAAATTTCAAAACAGAATAGTGTCTATAAATAAAGAAGTAAAACGTGTTACCACCAACACGTTAATGATGATGAAGCAGGCTGGGGAAAAGATTGCCATGCTTACTGCCTACGATTATTCTTTCGCAAAAATAATTGACGGTGCGGGTATTGATGTAATACTGGTGGGCGATTCGGCCTCTAATGTAATGGCAGGTCATGAAACCACCCTGCCTATTACGCTCGACCAGATGATCTATCACGCAGCATCGGTGATACGTGGTATTCACAGATGCCTGGTAGTAGTGGATCTGCCTTTTGGAGCTTACCAGTCCAACTCCGAAATAGCACTGGCATCAGCCATCCGTATTATGAAAGAAACCGGAGCGCACGCTATCAAGCTGGAAGGTGGTGAAGAGGTGGTGGAATCTATCCGAAAAATTGTTTCGGCAGGTATCCCGGTAATGGGGCACCTCGGTTTAACGCCCCAGTCTATTTATAAGTTCGGCACTTATGCTGTCCGTGCCAAAGAAGAAGCCGAAGCTGCCAAACTAAAATCAGATGTTCAGCTTTTACAGGAAGCAGGCTGCTTTGCAACAGTGCTTGAAAAAATACCGGCATCGCTGGCAAAAGAGGTTACCGAAAGTGTGCATATCCCTGTAATTGGAATTGGCGCAGGTAAGTATTGCGATGGCCAGGTTTTGGTAATGCATGATATGCTGGGCATTAATACTGAATTTAAGCCCAAATTCTTAAGACAATATCTGAACATTTTTGATCAGGCAACAGAAGCAGTAAAACACTATGTTGACGACGTAAAAAGTGCAGATTTCCCTAACGATAAAGAACAGTATTAGAAGCCTGTTTCAACTTTTTCGTACAAACCTTTATACGTCACTCCCAGCCCCGGTTTGGCGCCGTATATTATTTTACCATTATCATAACCAATGCCGGTGGCAACATCTTCCTGTAAAAGCAAAGGGCCATCCATATCCAGGTAATCCACCTGCGGGGCTAAATGAGCCATAGCCGCAGAACCCACAGTGCTTTCGTTCATACATCCCAGCATTACTTTCAGATCACGCCTGCGGGCGTCGGGAATCATACGCAGTGCAGGTGTAATACCGCTGCATTTGGTCAGCTTTATATTGATACCATGAAAATGGCCTTCGCACAGGGCCACATCCTTTTCAGACACGCAACTTTCATCAGCAAATAAAGGTAGAGACGATGCTTTATATAACACCTTCATACCCTCCCAGTTGTCTTTAGCCAATGGCTGCTCTACCAGTTCAACCCCTAAGTCTTTCAGCTGCGGAATAAGCTGCAAAGCGGTTTCAAGATCCCAGCCGGCATTGGCATCCACCCTCAGCGCCGCATCTGTTGCTGCACGCAGGGCCTTTACAATAGCAATGTCATCAGCAGTACCCACTTTAATTTTATAAACAGGCCAGGGTTTCTCCTTCAGCTTTGCTACCATTTTTTCTACGCTATCAATACCGATGGTATAATCAGTTAACGGACTTTTAGCTATATCGCTGCGCCATACCTGGTGCAAAGGCTTTAATGCCATCTTACCAAAGATATCCCAGGCCGCTATATCCAAAGCACAAACGAGGAAAGGATTCCGGGGCAATAAATGATGAAGAAAATGCCAGTATCGTTCAGGCTCTGTAAAAGCAAATTTTTCAATTATACTTCTCTTTGCCTCCAGATCGGCAATCATATCATCCACGGTAATATTATAGTAAGTGATGGCAGGAGCTTCGCCATAGCCTTTTATGCCAAAATGCTCCAGCTCTACAATCAATGTAGGCTGATGCGTTTTACTGCCTTTGGAAATAGTAAAAGGATGACGGAATTTTAATTGAAAAGGGTAATAATTAAGCTTCACTGGAGTTTATTTATATAACAAAGTTCCAAAATTATTGAAAACAAAAATATTATCCCGGCCTCAGGATACATCTGGATGGAATAATTGAAGGCCTTACCTATTTTAGCCGCAAAAATAAATAGCTGCACCTAATGAATGGAATTTGAGATGCAGGTCAAAAATTAAGTAACGGTGAGGCACAAGCCATGAATTCTAAGTCAGCATTGGATGAGGCTGAACGAATTGAATACAATAGGCTCATTTAAAATAAGTGTATCTCGTTGAAACAACGTGGCAAACTTCCTCTATAACCACAGGGGCAGCCTGAAAACAATAAAGCCACCGTATTTTACAGTGGCTTTATTATAATCAGCTACAGGAGCTTATATTATTTATTAGTGTCCATGTCCGTCGTTAGGGCCATGTGCTGCAGCAGCAGGATCAGTATCACTTACCGCTACAATCTCAACTTTAAAGTATAAAGGCTCGTAAGGCTGGAACGCCCCTCCTCCGCCTTCTTTTCCATACGCCAGGTAGCCAGGGATATAAATAACACCTTTACCACCTTGCTTAAATTGTCTTAAGCCATCTTCAAAACCGCGGATAAACGGCTGATCGCCCAGTTTTACTGTAATCTGATTGGCATCAAAAGTACTGTCGTTTCTAACCTTCTTTCCATCATACTTAACAGTTACATATTTGCCATCAACCACCTGAGCACCGGCACCAGGATCATCAACTTTTATGAAAGTGCCCACAGGAGTTTGGGTTGCAGTGATCTTTTTACCATCCAGGTAGGTTTGCACTTCTTTGTTTTGTTTGGCTTTTTCACCAGACTTTTCCAGTTCAGCCTCTTCAGCTTTTTGCTTATCCTCCTGCTCTTTTTTAAATTTCTTCATCATCTCTTCCTGCTCTTTTTTCTGGCGGGGGGCATCTTTTTCCATTTCTTTCTGATAATCGGCTCTTGCTATGCTATCCTGCGTAAACACTTCAAGCACTTTATAAGTATAAGTAAGCTTATCTCCTTTTTTCATAAACGGAGGTAATTGGGCTTCCTGGGTCAATCCTTTGCTGATAGCAGAGTCAATATATATAACCGCAATCATGCTGTCTCCTTTTTTCAGCTTATTAAATACTTCTGCCGGATCGTAAAATGGCTGACCTGCAGGAACAGACTGTACGGGCTGGAAGAAAGGCATTTTTCCGTAGGTGTC
>DAOLFI010000364.1:0-4431 GCA_035326385.1 Niabella sp. | reverse complement strand
GTTAATTTCATTCATAACTTCTTGCTGAATGACCGTAAGGGCTCCATTGCATTAGATGCCTATCATACAAAATTTAAAAATCAAACAATCGTAGACCTGGATGCCAGTCCGCAAAAAATGGTTTTCTATAACCTGGATGGTAAATCGTACAGCAACAGCCTGCAGGCCGAGATGAACTATGAGCTGTTCCACAAATTCGATATCCGTATGGCCTACCGCTGGCTTGATGTACAAACCACCTATCACGGTCAGCAAATGGAAAAACCTTTTGTGGCGCCGCACCGCGCTTTTGCAAACTTTGCCTACAAAACCGCCAGCAAATGGAAGTTCGATTATACCGCCCAGTGGTTAAGCAGCAAACGTATTCCTTCTACAGCAAGTAACCCGCCGGCGTTAAGACTTGATGATTATTCTCCTTCGTTCATCCAAATGGCAGCGCAGGTTACCAAGATCTTTAATAAAAAGTGGGAAGTGTATGTAGGCAGCGAGAACCTTACCAATTATATACAGCCTAACCTCATACTGGATGCGCAAAATCCCTTTGGGCCACACTTTGACGGCTCTATGATATGGGGGCCGGTAGTAGGTCGGATGGTTTATGCAGGCATGAGGTTTACGCTGAAATAAGGCTCGCTGAATAGTTGCCAAGGTTGCCACGAATACACGAATATTTGTGTATTCGTGGCAATACTTTCTGCTTTGGTGGCCCATTCAAAACGCTTTCTGATTAATCAGCATGTCACATCAAAAAATCTTTAGATGAGTTGATTTTTATACATGGCGAAATCCTAAAAATTGTAGCTGTTACCTTTGCTATCTTTGAAAAATAAATGCCCGCTGCCATCAAAGAAAATGAACATACCGAATTTAAAAGCAGCTTTGGTGATGCAGCCATTGAAACGCTTTCAGCCTTTGCAAATACCCAGGGAGGAAAGGTATATATTGGGCTTGATGATGCCGGCAAACCGGTAAAAAGCTTCACAACCGGAACAGAAACCCTGCAAAAATGGATCAATGAGGTGAAGCAAAAAACACAGCCTGGTGTAATACCGGATGCTGAAGTGGTTTCTATTGGAGGAGTAAAAGTTGGACTTTTATCAGTTAAGGAGTTTCCTGTAAAGCCGGTCTCCTTTAAAGGAAGGTATTACAAACGGGTAGGAAATGCTAATCATCAATTGTCATTAACTGAAATTGCCGCGTTACATTTAAGCTCCTTTAATTCCAGTTGGGATAGTTATATCAATCCCGACAGAAACATAGACGATCTTTCGATAAACAAGGTAAATAGCTTTATTAAAAGCTGTAATGCAGGGAGGGAATATCCCATAACAGATGATTTTTTAACGGTATTAAATAAGTACGAGCTTATCAAAGGCTCACAGGTAACTAATGCCGCCTTTCTTTTATTTGCCCAAAATGATGTATTCCAGGCAACAATAGAACTTGGGCGCTTTTCTTCTCCCACCAGCATTAAGGATGGGCTTACTATACGGTCTGATTTGTTTAGCGAAGTAGACGGCTTGCTGGACTTTATACGTAAGCACATCAACAAAAGCTATATCATAACCGGCGATCCCCGCCGTGAAGAGCGCTGGCAGTACCCTATGGATGCGCTAAGAGAAATTGTCATCAATATGATCGTTCACAGGAATTACATGGATCCCGGGGATTCGTCTGTAAAGATCTATGATGATCATATTGAATTTTTTAACCCGGGTAAATTGCCGGACAATATTACTGTTGAGCAGTTATTGAGTGGAGATTATTCGTCATGGACACGCAACAAGAAAATTGCAGCTACTTTTAAAGAAGCACAGCTTATAGAAAAGTACGGCTCGGGCATCAAAAGGATTAAAGACGGTTTTGCGTCCTATGGATTAAAAGCACCTGTATTTGAGAATTTCCAGCACGGCTTCAGGGTTATAGTATACGCTACACCGGATGATGGCACAGTAAATGGCACAGTAAATGGCACAGTAAATGGCACAGTAGAAGCGCTTCTTAACTTAATAACAATGTATCCGGGACAAAGAAAACCCTTTTTTGAGGAGAAAATGCAGGTTTCAAAACGGAGCCTGCAGCGATGGTTAAACCAGTTGCAGAGTAAAGGCGAAATAGAGTTCCGTGGCGCTCCTAAAACAGGCGGGTACTGGAAAAAGGCTACTTAACGGAAATTTAAATGAAAAAGATCCTCATCATTAACGGACACCCCGATAAAGAAAGCTTTTGCACTGCTCTTGCCGGCGCCTATAAAAAGGGAGCACAAAGTTCCGGTGCGGAAGTAAAAGAGATTATTGTGGCCGATCTGCAATTCAACCCTAACCTGCAATTCGGTTACCGGAAAAGAACAGAGCTTGAGCCAGACCTGCTTGAAGCACGGGAAATGATAAAATGGGCTGCCCACCTGGTGTGGGTATATCCCGTATGGTGGGCTTCTTTTCCTGCCATTTTAAAAGGATTTATTGACAGGGTATTCCTTCCCAGTTTTGCTTTTAAAAAGCGCGAAGGTTCTTTGCTTTGGGACAAATACCTCAAGGGAAGATCCGCCCGGATCATTTCTACGCTGGACCAACCTGTATGGTATTACTGGTTGATTAACAGAAGGCCGAGTTATTGGGCGATGAAGAAAAATATATTGAACTTTTGTGGTATTACACCTGTAAAAGCAACCACTATAGGACCTATAAGATTATCAAAAGCATCTTTCCGGCAACGCTGGCTGGAAAAAATAGAGCGATTAGGAGAAAAGCAGCAGTAGCAGGTAGTAAGCTGCTCGGAACTGATCCAGGTATCGGTATCAAGAAGTTAGCCTTCGTCAAGCTCAGGCTGACATGATCGTTTTTTGTCAACTTTATAATACTTTTATGCTATGGTTCGTGAAGACACGAACCATAGCATAATAGAGTAGAGTAACACGAAAAACACCAACATGAATAATATACCTCAACATAAACGGTATCCTCACTTAGATATCGGGGAAATATATTTTTGGACGGCAACTATTAATAAATGGCAAAAATTGCTTTAATAATCCACCACCTGCTCCTGTATCGTTTCCGGTATTTCGCGCCATTCATATAGCTGATTGCGAAGCTGTGGCTCAAAGCCTGCTTCTTTAATGGCGTCCTGTATGGATCTATAAGTGAACCGGTGGGGTGCTCCAGCTGCGCTCACCACGTTCTCTTCTATCATAATGCTTCCAAAATCGTTAGCGCCGGCATGTAAGCAAAGCTGGGCGGCGGGTTTACCTACCGTTAGCCAGCTTGCCTGTATATTTTTAATATTAGGCAGCATTATGCGGCATAGCGCCACCATGCGTATATATTCTTCGGTAGTAGTAAGGTTTTGTACACCGCGGATGCGGGTAAGCAAGGTGTCCACATCCTGGAAGGTCCAGGCGATGAATGCCAGGAACCCGTTAGCGTCTTCCGGTTTCCGGCTTTGCACTTCGCGGATTTTTGCCAGGTGCTCAAAACGTTCTTCAATCGTTTCCACATGCCCGAACATCATGGTAGCAGATGTGGTGATATCCAGCTTGTGCGCTTCATGCATGATATCGAGCCATTCCTGCGCGCCGCATTTTCCTTTGCTGATAAGGCGGCGTACACGGTCTATTAAGATTTCAGCACCGGCACCGGGCAAAGAATCCATACCGGCTTCTTTTAATGCTTTCAGCACTTCGTGATGCGTAGCTTTTTCCAGCTTGGTAATATGCGCCACTTCGGGCGGACCTAGCGCATGTAAACGAATATCAGGAAATTCTGCTTTTATAGCGCTGAAAGTGTCAACATAAAACTGTAAGCCTAATTGCGGATGATGGCCTCCCTGCAGTAAAAGCTGGTCTCCACCGTATTGGATAGTTTCCGTAATTTTTTTACGGTAAGTGTCCATATCTGTAATATAGGCTTCAGGGTGGCCTGGTATGCGAAAAAAATTACAGAATTTACAGTTGGCGATACATACATTGGTTGTGTTTACGTTGCGGTCAATCTGCCAGGTGACTTTGCCGTGGGGCACCTGTTGCTTACGCAGCTCATCTGCAATATACATCAGCTCGCTTAGCGGGGCGTTATGATAGAGATAAACCCCCTCTTCCACACTTAAAAATTCAAAAGCCGCAGCTTTTTTATAGAGATCAGTTAAATTCATTACGGGAACAAAATTAAGTGAAAAGGTACGAAAAGAAAGGCTTTGTACAGAAGAGATCAGCATGTGGTTACCCTGGCAACAGCCTTTCTGCTGTTTACACTTTTCTATACGTTGCGTTTTTGACTTAACGCTTCCGATATCTCTTTTACTTTCTTTTCATTAAGCGGGTAAAACAACATACCAATAAATGCGAGAATACAGCAGAAGGCTGGTAATAAACTGATCATCAGCCGTTCGCCAAAAATGGTTTCCATGCTTTGCTGCGCAAGATGAGGGTTATAA
>DAOLFI010000363.1:0-4439 GCA_035326385.1 Niabella sp. | reverse complement strand
GTTCAATGTATAGATTAGCACTACCATCTGGTGTATCCTTTTAATGTCGCCCTGCTTGCTCTTAGGCTCATTCATCATGCGCGTAAAACCACCTGATAAATTGGCCTGCTCAATAAAAGCATCTTTACGGCTCAGCTTATAATCAAGGTCGGTTAAAACGCCTGTTGAAAAGCTGGCAGCCACGGTTTCGAAATAATGCCTGGACTTTTCCAGTGCGGTAACGATATAGGAATTGATCTTTGTTTTTTCCCATGATGGCACCAATACATAGGCTGCTATAAAAGCAATGACAGAGCCTACTGTGGTATCAATTAACCTGCTTTTAAATATGTCATAAAAATTGTGGCTGTTGAGCAGGTAGAAAAAAATCATAATGAATGCTGTCATGAAAATAACGCTCACTAAGTATTTGGTGCGCATGAAGCTATACGTGATGATCATTAACAGTATCATGGCCGCAAACTTTCCGTTTTGTGTGGGAATTAGAAAAAGTAAGGCCAGCCCTCCCAAAGCACCAACAAAAGTCCCTAAAAGTCTTTGGTAATTTCGTTGCCGGGTAACGCTATAAGTAGGTTTCAGGATAACGATAATGGTAAGCAATACCCAATAGCTGTACTGCAAATGCAGCGCATGTGCTACTATATATCCTAATACGCAGGCCAGTGTAACACGTATGGCATGCCGGAAGCTGTTGGATTTTAAAGAGAAGTTCTCTTTTAAAATTTCAATATCGAGGTCGGTCTTGGAAACAAAATGATCATAATCGCCGGAGAGCTTATATTCTTTGATCTTTTTACGGTCGTAACGTGTATAGTGATGTAAAGTGTAAATGCGAAGCGTGATCTCTTCTACCGATTGCAGCAGGTTACGCATGTTTACAAGCGCGTCAAAGGTTTCCGGTTTCCTGTATTGATCGGCGAAAGCTTCAAACCGGGTTTGTAATATTTTAAGCTCATTATTCAGTTTTCTCGAAGCTCTTGAGGGACGGCCACTTTGTACAGAAAGCCCGATATGATGTAGCTCCTCCGCAATTACATAGATCATCCGCTGAAAGTCGTTCAGGATGCCACTTTCATCAAAGCGTTTGTGCATGGCTTCGTAATTGTAATAAGTAGCTGAAGATTTCTCAAACAGATCAATGGACTCAATAAATATTACGAGAAGGGTACGGCCGGTCAGGGTTGATTCTTTGACAATATTCCGGCTTTTGAAAAGCATTTCACGCAACAGGGTCTGCTTTTCCTGTATCTGCTGCTGCTCTTCCATCAGTTTTTTATAGATAGTATTATAGTCGGCCTCTTTGTTATAGAATAAAGCCCTCGTTCCAAAATAATCTGCAATGGAAAGTATGCTGTCTCCCAGGGCCTGCTGGATCACCTTATAAGGACGCACACCAAACAATGCCAGGCTTAGCAGCATGTACCAGCAGCCGCCCGCTATTAGAAAAACGCTGTGAAGCAGGATATCGATACCTCTGCCATGGAAATCAAGGCTAAGGATCATGATCAGCATACCCGCAAAGCCAATAGAATTGACCCTTGCCCCATACACGCCAATAACGCTCAGAACAAAACAAAATATAGCAATTTCCAGCCCAAGCGCTATAGGGTACTGATTAAGAAGCCCGGTAATCAGAGATACAAGGAAGATGAGCCCGGCGGTTATAAGCATGCCGTTGCGTCGCTGGTGGATAGGCCCTGGTATGTCAGATGTGCTTACCGCCATCGCCCCCAGCGAAAGTATTAGCCCTATTTCTAACTTTCCGAAATAGCTTAGTACAATAGCAGGAAGAGTGATGCCTATAGTAATACGTATGGCCTCATTGAAATAATAGCTGTTTATAAATTTTTTATATTCTTTTATGTAATCCACTCAGGCAAAGTTAAGGCCATATATTTTGATGCAAAAGAATGCAGCCATCGGGGCGACCAACCGCCTTTTTTGTGCATTACCCAATCGCCCGATAGAATAAGTATGTGAGGTGAGAATGCCTCACACGACGAATTTGTCCTGTACCCGGTTACTCTTATTGAAAACCCTCTGTCTAAAGTTTCTTTTTCAGCTTTGCGCCGATGCCAGGCACATCCGGCACTTCAATGATCCCGTTATCCTTATAATTAATACCTCCTTCTACCGGGTCTTCGCTGAACATCAGCGCCGTATCAAAATCATAATAAATAATATTATTACTGCATAAAGCAAGATGCGCAAAAGCCGTCATGGCAATTCTTGATTCTAAAAATGCTCCTATCTGAATTTCCATGTTCGCCTCTTCTGCAAGCTGTATCATTTTTAAAGCTTTGAAAATACCACCGCTTTTGCCCAGCTTAATATTGATGCGGTCGCAGGCCTTTAAATCAATCAGTCTTTGAACATCGTTGTGATCGCAGCAACTTTCATCGCTCATAATGGGAATGGGACTTTGCCTTTTTATTTCGGGCAGCTGCATAAATGCCCATCTTGGTAAAGGCTCTTCGCAATGCTGTATATTAAAGAGGGCGAGATCCTTCAGTGTTTTCATTGCTTCCTCAAAACCCCAGCCCTGGTTGGCATCTATCCTTACGGGTATATCATAGCCCACAGCTTCCCGGATGGCTTTGATACGAAGCACATCTTCCGTGCCTCCCTTCCCTATTTTTACTTTAATAACCGGGAAACCGGCGTCTTTAATTTTTAATGCATCTGCTGCCATTTTTGCCGGGTCTCCCACGCTTACTGTATAGTCGGTAGCAATGGTCTTATTTTTTGATCCGCCCAGGAACCGGTATAAAGGCTGTCCTGCGTTTTGCGCAGCAATATCATACAGGGCCATATCAAAAGCGCTCTTAATGCTGCTGTTGCCATAAATTACTTTGTCCAGCTCATTAATACGCTTCTCAATCTGTAACGCATCTTTACCTATCCACACTTTTTCAAAATACTTTCCCACTACCAGCCCTGTATCGGCACTTTCACCGTTAATACTCATAAAAGGGCTGCATTCTCCCCAGCCTGTTATGCCTTCATTAGTGTGAATAATTACTACTACATTATCGGCACTGTAGACAGGGCCTAAGGAAATAATAAATGGTTCTTTAAGCGGAACAGACAGCCTGATGAGCTCTATTTTAGTAATTGTAGCCTTGTCCATATCCTAAAAATAGGAAAGAAATAGCCTGAAACAGAGGGTGTGCGGTATTTTATTTTCATAGGTACAGAAAACCGGCGATATAGAATACAGAGCGTAACGGTCCGGATAAATGGTAGGGTCCCAATCACCACAGCATTTTTAAAATATTGAGGTATTTATAAAAAAAGACAGGCATTATACCTGTCTTTTTCTTCCTTATTTTATAACTGTTATTATGGTACCAGCTTCAGTTCCCTGATAATATTAGTGGCGCCACCCAGCTTATCTATGCACCAGAGCACATAACGTATATCCACATTAATAGTGCGGTTCAGGTTTTTGTCAAAGGCCAGCTTATGGCTTAATGCCTCGTAATTACCATCAAAAGCAAGGCCAATCAACTCGCCATTGCCGTTAATGACAGGTGAGCCTGAATTACCGCCGGTAATATCGTTAGAGGTAATAAAGTTGATCACCAGGTCTTTTCGCACAGCATCGGCATACGGGCCAAAATCTTTTTTCTTAAAAAGCTCTATTTGTTTGGAAGGAAGGTCAAATTCATAATCTCCCGCAATATATTTTTCCAGTACTCCCTTGGAAGTAGTTACATAATCGTAATAAACGGCATCTTTAGGATTATAGGATTTTACCTGGCCATAGCTGGTGCGCATGGTAAAAGTAGCGTCGGGGTACATCCCTTTTGCCCTGGCAGGATCCATTAACATGATGCCTTTTAAATAGATTCTTCCAAAATCAGCATTAGCGGTCATGAACTCCTGATAAGCTGGTGCAAAACGGGTCCTGTAATTATCAACGAATACGGTTGCATGTTTTATTGCGGGGTCGTTATTTAATTCCTCTTTATTCAACGAACTAATAAACGCATTCCATTTAGTATCGTCAAAAATGAGTGTATTCTTAAATATATCTGCGGCATATCGTTTATAGGTAGAAGATTCGCTCAGCGATCCGTATTGTTGCTGCAACGCATCGTAAAAGGCTTTTGGCTGCTGATCCTTTTCCACATTATCGTAAAACATTTGGGTTGAGCTGCCTAAAATATTCTGATCGGAAGGCTTATCTTCTGCTGCAAGAAAAGCATCTCTCCGGGTGTTTAGCTGTTTTACCAGGGTCTCCTTATCAGCATTAGGCGCAGTAATTAATTGATACACTGTATTGGCAAAGGCAATTAATGGCGAGCCTAAAATACCTTCATTCAGGTATACCCGTTCTTCTGCATAAGGTTTCCATTCATCGTAGGCTTTTGCCCAGTCTGCAAACAGGTTTTGATATTCCGGTTTCCCTTTTGCCCAGGCTGTGAACTTATCTT
>DAOLFI010000362.1:0-4448 GCA_035326385.1 Niabella sp. | reverse complement strand
TCCCAGCCATACCGTGACCTGCCAGTCCTGCCGAAAATTTACCAATGGTTACATTGGTGCTTAACCCGTAAATAAAATCAGCCGCAGGCTTCATATAATAATACCGGTCGTCATCGGTTATCTGGCCATCCCTGTTTATATCTTCATATAAGCCTTCAATAGGTAAGCCGGTTGATTGATCGTACACCTGTTTAAAAGGATAGTATACATAAGGAGTATATCCCACCGCTATTTTACCAATATTATTACCGGTACCGCCGCTTACACCGCTTGTGGATATTCCCTTGTAATTAGGATCGGTAAAATCAATCAGCTTTGTAACCTCAGTTTTATTATAAGCCATATTAAAGCTTACATCCCAGATGAGCTTGTTAGTACGTACAGGTACAAGGTTCAGTACAAATTCCACCCCCTTATTACTAAGATTACCAACATTTTTTAACAGCTCCACGTTAAAATTAGAGCCTGGAGGAACAGGAACCACGCTCAGCAGATCCTTTGTTTTCTTGCTGTAAATATCAATAGAGCCTGATATCCTGTTTTGCAGAAAACCGTAATCCAGACCAATATTGGTGGTTTCGGTAGTTTCCCATTTCACATCGGGATAATAAGCTGATGGCCTCAGAAAGCGTACAAACTGGTCTCCAAACTGGTATTGTGCAGTACCTGAGCCATAGCTGTACCGGGGCATATAAGAATAATAAGCTATACCATCCTGCTGGCCGGTAACACCCCATCCAATGCGCAGCTTCAAATCGTTTATATCATTGCCCGCATTGGGGAATAGCTCATCTTTTAATTTCCAGGCAAAAGCCAGCGCGGGGAAATAACCTACCCTGTTATCTTTTGAAAATTTAGAGCTGGCATCCCTTCTTAAAGAAGCAGTCAATAAATATTTATCAGCCAAAGTAAAATTCACCCTTCCCAGGTAGGATTCTATAGCAAAACCGTTTCTGTCATCAAAGAAGTTAGGCTTTGCAGCAATTATGGTGTCTATCGACCTGTCGTAAAATTGCGAATAAAAGAAAACATCATCAGTATAGAAGTCCTGATAACCATGGCCCAGCAACACATCTATTTTAGTTTTTTGCGTTATATCTTTTTGATAGAAAAGCTGAACATCTGCCAGCTTGCTGGTCTTGGTCTGCTCGTATAAAGATCTTCTTCCTTTGCTGTTAAACCCTAATACAGAAGTAGCCATCTCAGGTCTGTATATATCTTCACCGGAACCTGCAGATCTGTCCATACCAAAGTTTAACAATAAATGCAGATCAGGAAAAAAGTGCATCTTGTAATCAGCCTGTACGTTCCCGATAAACCTGTTTACTGCTGATGTATTGTCTCTTAAATTAAGCATTGCCACAGGGTTTCTGGATGCAAGGGCATTCAGCACACCATTGGATTGCTCCCATTCGTAATAGCTGCCATATTTATCATCATTTCTGTAAATCGACTGCGTAGGATCAAAATTAACAGCCGAGCCTATAGCGCCTTCATCTGCAAACCTGTTATTGGTGCGCGCATATTTAGCGTTGATATTAAAGCTCAGGTAATCATTCAGCAGTTTAGGCGAAAGATTAATGGCCGCTGTATAACGGTCAAATTTATTGGTAAGCAGCACCCCTTCCTGCGTATAGTATCCTGCAGAAATACGATAAGGCAGCTTAAAGTTCTCACCCATATCGGCACGGCCAGCCGCACTCAGGTTATTATCAATGCCAAATGCCTTGCGGTAAATAGCATCCTGCCAATCTGTATTGGCCGAACCAAGAAAACCTTTGAACTCATCTGTTCCTTTTTCATTTACAATTTGCCTTACCTGGTCGGCGCTCAATACATCTACTTTATTAGCCACCTGACTTAAGGAAGCTCTTGTATTGAAGTTAAGCAGCATCTTTTTAGATGCACCTTTTTTGGTAGTAATAATAATAACACCGTTAGTTGCCCTTGAACCATATAAAGCAGCAGCCGAAGCGTCTTTTAAAACACTCATGCTCTCAATATCATTAGGGTTAATAGTGTTTAAGAGATTGGCAGAACCTGATATACCGTTGCTTTCAACCGGCACACCGTCAATCACAATCAAAGGATCGTTGCTCGCATTAAGCGATGCAGCGCCCCTGATACGGATCTTACTGCCACCACCGGCAGAACCGCCGCCGGGAGTCACTTCCAAACCGGCAACCTTTCCCTGCAGCAATTGCTCGGAAGAGCCAATATTACCTTTTTGAAAGTCTTTGGCAGAAACCGCCGTAACCGATCCCGTCAGGTCTGATTTTTTCCGGGTACCATAAGCTATCACCACCACATTCTCCAGCGAGCTTGCAGTAGTAGTAAGCTGTACATCAATCAGGGTTCCGGTAATGGATACCTCCTTAGTAGCATACCCGATAGAAGAAATCTCCAGCAACTGGGCACTTTCGGGAACAGTGAGGCGATACTTACCGGCACTGTCTGTAACCGTAGCATAGTTTGTGCCCTTGATCTGCACCGTAGCGCCGGAAACCGGGAGGATTGTTTTCTCGTCAGTAACAGTTCCTGTTACTTCTCGTGTTTGCGCAAAAGCTGTAAACGCGCAAACCAGCATGAGCAGCGTTATGAACGCTGGCAATAGTCTTTTTCTTTGCATAGACAAACAATGTTATTTTCTCAATGTAATATGTGTACATAGTACACAATAAACTTAAAACACAAAAACAAAGATAGCGGATATAATGTGTATTTAGTACACATATAGAAAAAAAAATTTAATTTTTTTTCGAAGCAGAGATCTTTAATGCTTTTGTTTTGAATTTATGAAGCTTTCCCGGACGATGTGTAACATCTTCTTCCAGCTCATCAAGCTCTGACAACCAGCTCTTTAATGCAATCTTCTTTCTGAAATTCCGGCGATCCAGTGATGTACCTAAAATAGCCTCGTAAAGCTCCTGCAAAGCCCTCAGCGAAAATTTTTCGGGCAGTAAATTATGCACAACAGGGTGCTCCATGATCTGCTCCCTGAGCATATTGAGGCAGGTATCCAGGATTTGTTTGTGATCAAAGGCAAGCTTTTTAATGGTTTGTACAGGATGCCAGTGCAGATCATGACAGTCTATATTAAGCTTATGATTGTGAATATTCACCAGCGAATAATAGGCTGTGCTAACCACCCGTCCTGAAGGGTGACGGTTTACTGCACCAAACGTATGTACCTGCTGCAGGAAAACGTCATCTAATCCGGTACGCTCCTTTAACACACGGTAAGATGCCGCATCCAGATCCTCATCAGGCCTTACCAGGTCGCCTAACAAAGAAAACAACCCGGAAAACTCTTCAAGGTCAGACTTTATAAGCAATACTTTCAGCTGCTTATCTTCATATCCAAAGATCACACAGTCTACTGATACCGCAATATTAAAATATTCCAGGTGGCTGCTTTTTTCTACAGCCGCAGTTTTTAAATTAGGATGATTCGCCCGCATATTTCAATTTTTTAATTCAGCCGGAAGCTTGCCTGTGGTAAGCTGGCTGTACGCTGTACATTTTATAAGAACATTTCGTTATGGCATTACAACGTATTGGATGCATAAAGTTTTACGCCGCTATTCGAAGCGTCTTCGCTTCGCAACATTATTCTGTCGCCTGTGGCGACTTTGAAACAAAAAATTCAGGCACCCAATGTGTTCTATAGACACAAACCTATGTAATTTTTGAATAAAATTATTTCCTTTTATATAAAACTTATTACATTTGTGTATCAAGTACACATTATGAAACGATTTGTTCTGCCGCTATTGCTTTTATTATTATGGGGTTGTAAAAAAAATGACCCTACTCCTGATCCCGGGCCGGAACCCCCGGTGGAAACGCCGGTATCTCAGCTGGGTTTAATTACCACAGACAAAAATTTTCCTTTAGCAGGGGAGTCCCTTACCCTTACCTACAATCCTACAAAAGGAAATGGAGCGCTGAACGGTTTTTCGGGTGATGTATATATACACTGGGGAGTTATTACCAATACCAGCACCGGAGCAACTGATTGGAAATATGTAAAAAGCAGTTCCTTTAATACGCCGGATGCTTCCTCTAAAATGACAAGGCAGACCAATGGCAGCTATACCATAACCATTACCCCTCAAACCTTCTTTGGTGTGCCCGCAGGAGAACAGATCAAAAAGATAGCGATGGTTTTCAGAAACGGTGATGGCAGCATTGTAGGACGAAACACCGATGGCAGCGATATTTACCTGCAGGTTTACACTTCAGCCTTATCAGTACGGTTCTTACGTCCTGAGCTGCATCCTGCTTATATTCCCTATCCCTCCCTGTCCAATACAGCGGCAGGACAGCAAATAGAAGTTTCAGGCGCTGCCTCTCAGCGGGCCGATTTAAAGCTTACTATAAATGATGTGGAGTTTGCAACAGCCGCCAATGCCACACAAATCACCGGGAAAGCAACCATAGCCGGT
>DAOLFI010000361.1:0-4450 GCA_035326385.1 Niabella sp. | reverse complement strand
AACTTTTAAACATTTCAACTATAACCCACCCATTACCAGGCTGGCCAGATCGCTGAACGACTCCGGTGAGAACGAATCAAAGAACTCTTTATACTTAGCGGTATCCCAGATCTCCATTTTATTTCCTGCGGGCACCAGCACTATATCTTTCTGAAGCGTGGCATATTCTCTCAATGTTGGCGGCAGCAAAAGCCGGCCTGCACTATCCGGTTCCACTATAGTAGCACCGTTCAAAAAATAGCGCTTGAACTGCCTCACTTTAGGATCAAAATCATTTAGCGCATTGATCTTTTCTGCAATAGGCTCCCAGGAGCTTAGGGGATAAAGACTCAGGCACTTTTCAAATCCCCTGTTTATGACAAAACGTTCGGTATCCCCCTCTCCCAGCTGCTTTTTAAAGCCAGCCGGTAAAAGAAAGCGGCCCTTCGCATCAACTGTGGCCTCAAACTCTCCAAGGAAACCGGTCATAAATAGTGTTTATTGATTTGCAAGTACTAAACTAACACAAAGTAACACTTTTTCCCACTTATCTACCAAATTTTAGCATTTTTGATTTATCCACAAATAAAAAACGGCTGTAATGCAGTACAGTAAAGGGATTAGCAGATTTTTTGGCTTATTTTACAAAAAACAGATGTTAATATAATGTGGATTAATGTGTTTTAACAGTGGAAATCCCAGAAAACAGTGCAAAATTATGCATATCAGGTTGTAAAAACTGCTGAAAATACAGATTTTTGCTGCATTTAACAGTCGGGATATGTTCACAATGATGAAGGAAGTAACGCTTCAGAAGAAGTCACTGGAACAACAAAAGATAAAAGCAATACTACCCATAAAACTAAAAAATGCATCCTAAAAACTTATCTATAAAGGATTTTACATACGAACTGCCGGAAGAGAAAATTGCTTTTCATCCATTACCCAACCGGGACGATGCCAGGCTTCTTGTTTTTGAAAAGGGAAAGATCCAAACAGATATTTACAGGCATATAGCCCAACATATTCCTGGTGGCAGCCTGGTGATTTTTAACAATACAAGGGTGGTAGAGGCAAGGCTCTTATTTAAAAAAGATACCGGCGGTCTCATTGAAATTTTTTGCCTGCAACCGCATGAAATGTATGCCGATATTACTTCCGCAATGAATGAAACGGGCAAAGTAACCTGGCTTTGTATGATTGGCGGCGCTGCCAAGTGGAAAAACGGGCAGTTGTTATCCTTACCTTTTTCTGTAAGCGGACAGTCTTACACGCTTGAGGCTGCGCTTATAGAAAAAAGAAGCGATTGCTATGTGGTAACGCTTAGCTGGGACAGCAACCTGAGCTTTGCTGAAGTATTGCACCACGCAGGCCATGTACCCTTACCTCCTTATATAAAAAGAGCAGATGAGACAGCAGACAAAAACCGCTACCAGACCGTATTTGCGCGTTACGACGGATCGGTGGCAGCACCAACCGCAGGATTACACTTTACGAAAGAAGTTCTGGCATCTCTCAACAAAAAAGGGATAAAGCAACACTTTGTAACGCTGCATGTAGGCGCAGGAACCTTTAAACCGGTAAAAGCCGAAACTATGCAGGAACATGAAATGCACGCCGAATTTATTGAAGTAAGCCGGGAACAGATACAGCAACTGCTGGAGCATAAGGAGGGGCCGCTAGTAGCCGTGGGCACTACTTCTTTAAGAACGCTTGAAAGCATGTATTGGCTGGGCGCAAAGCTCATCAGCCAGCCTGGCATTTTTGATCATACCCTGCCCGTGCTTACCCAGTGGGAACCATACGAAACACTTTCTCCACCTTCAAAAGAAGCAACACTCAGGGCGCTGCTTGCTTACCTGGATGCCCAAAACGCCAGCCAGCTGGTTGCTAAAACGCAAGTCATCATTGCCCCCGGCTATGATTTCAAAATGATTAACGGCCTCGTAACTAATTTTCACCAGCCCGCCTCTACGCTCCTGCTCCTGGTGGCCGCACTGGTGGGTAATGATTGGAGGAAAATTTATAATTATGCCCTTGAAAACCATTTTCGCTTTTTAAGCTATGGCGATGGATGTTTGTTGTGGGTATAAAAGACAAAAATATCTTTATTTTTACAGGAGAAAAGCTGTTTTTATGAACCCCGATATTCATATAAAAAGGATATACGAACCGTTCTCAAAGGAAGACGGGTTCCGGGTTTTGGTGGACCGTGTCTGGCCAAGAGGTATCTCTAAAGCAGCCATCCATTTAGACCTGTGGGCAAAAGAAATGGCTCCCAGCACTGCCTTACGTAAGTGGTTCAACCACGATCCGGCTCTGTGGCGAGCATTTCAAACCAGGTATAAGGCTGAGCTGAATGAAAATGATGCAGTTGAAGCATTCATCTGTGAATGCAGCCAGCACCCCGTAGTTACTTTTTTATATGGCGCCAAAGACACTGAACATAATCAGGCCATAGTGTTACAGCAATACATCACTCAAAAACTAAAGAATCAACGCTCATAAATGAACAGAAATACAATAACAGAAATGGCTACTGCAGCCATACACGGCGTACAGGAAAATATAGCAGAACATGCCCACCTCGTACCTATATATGCAACATCTACTTTTACATTTGACAGCGCCCAGCAGGGAATGGACCGGTTTTCGGGTAAAGAGCAGGGATTTATCTATTCAAGGTTTGGCAATCCTACTACTTCAGCGGCGGCCCAATTGATTGCAGCTCTTGAAACACATGGTTTAAAAACAGCAACAGGTGAGCCTATGGAGGCACAGGCATTCCTTACCTCAAGCGGGCAGGCTGCATTGGCTGCTATGCTGATGAGCCTCGTAAAAGCCGGCGATACCATTATCTCTGACCATGTTTTGTATGGAGGCACTTATGAGTTCTTAAATAATTTTTTACCGGCATTCGGCGTACGCACCGTATTTATAAATATAACCGACCTCAACGCGCTTGAAAACGCATTGAAAAATGATCCTTCTGTCAGGCTGATACACATTGAAACTCCTGCCAACCCCCTCATGCAATGCACCGATATGGAAGCAGTATGCCGGATAGCGCAAAAGTACGGGGTCATTGTTACCATCGACAATACTTTTGCTACGCCCTATTTACAGCAGCCTTTCAGGTACGGAGTAGACTATATTTTTCACTCCACCACAAAATTCCTCAACGGGCATGGCAGCGCTATTGCGGTGTTATTGTTGGCCGTCACATCAATTTTATGCGTACCCAAATGGCAAAAACCCATAAGTTGCTGGGAGGGAACAGTAACCCTTTTGATGCTTTTATGCTGATGCAGGGAATTAAAACATTAGCTGTAAGAATGGACAGGCATTGCAGTAATGCCATGCAGGTTGCCGACTATCTCTCTGCCCACCCTGCCGTGGCCAAAGTTAATTACAATGGCCTGGTTAGTCATCCGGATTATACCATATCAAAAAAACAGATGCGTGCAGCAGGCGCTGTTTTGAGTTTTGAACTAAAAGGCGGGTTTGACCAAAGCGTGCAGTTTATCAACAAGCTGCAGCTATGTGTACGTGCAGTATCACTGGGAACAGTTGATACGCTGATCTCCCACCCTGCTTCTATGTCGCATAGCGGCATGTCAAAAGAAGAGCGGGAAAAGGCGGGGATCTCAGACGGTTTGATCAGGATGAGCGTAGGGCTGGAAGACATTAACGATATTCTGAACGACCTGGGACAGGCGCTGAGCTGAAAAAATAAAGCCCCGCAATAATGCGGAGCTAATAAAACAATAAAACAAAACCAAAAATTTAGTTCAGGTGTGCCTCAATTTTCTTTACAAAATTGCCTTTAGGCTGAGCGCCCACTAATTTATCTACTACCTGACCGCCTTTGATAAATAAGATGGCAGGTATAGAAGTAATGCCGTAGTCCATAGAAACCTGCGGGTTCACATCCACGTTCAGCTTACCAATGTTTACTTTACCATCATATTCTTTTGCCAACTCTTCAATTACCGGGCCTATAGCACGGCAGGGGCCACACCATTCTGCCCAGAAATCTACTACAGTCAGTTTATCTGAATCCAGAACTTCTGCCTGGAAGTTTGCGTCGTTAAATTCTTTCGCCATTATTAAGATAGTTTAAAAAGTTGATAATTTTTATGTGAATGTTACACCAAAGTTAAGTCCACAAATTAAATAACAGCAATAGTGTCCTTTTGTTGTGAAGAAAATGTCAATTCTCTTCTAAACTCCTGTCAGAATACTACTAACGGCCGTTGGTAAAAGCTGAAGAATTAAGAGGTCTAACGGTAAAATGACTTTTAATGCTGATACTTGTCAAATAAAACAAAAGAGCAAAATAAGCGCAGCAGTATTTTTGTAAATTTAGCCTGAAAAAGATAGAATATGTCAAAGAAAAAGGGCACAACACCCCAAAACAGCTTCAGCGAAATATTGCTTTACACTACGCCCAACGGCAATGTAAAGGTTG
>DAOLFI010000360.1:0-4456 GCA_035326385.1 Niabella sp. | reverse complement strand
CTTTAAATACAGTTTCTAAAAACCGTTTACACAATTTATTTTATACTCTCATTTATGGAAAAGTTGCAATTATTTTAATGTGCTTGCAAGGGAAATTCCAATTCACAGAACTTCAAAAAATCCTGAATAAATAATTGCAATAATTCTCACGTCCGATCTTCCTATCCAGCAAATACAATGTAGGGATGGTCTTTAAGTTATATATACTGTTTTGTACAAGCACTCATCATTGCTCCAATACATATTCTTCTATATACGGGGCTTGATCGATATAATCTTTAAATGTCTTCAATACATCCGGATAAGCTCCGGAATTGTCATGTTGAAACTTTCCATAAGTTTTTTAAATGCAATGTTCATTTGATTTTCAACCGTTTTTTCAGAGAGATTCAGCAATTGTGCCACCTCTTTGTATTTCATTCCTTCATCTTTAATCAAACGAAATATCAACCTGCATTTTGGAGGTAACTGAGCAACCGCTTCAGTTATTTTCATGCAGTTTTCTTTGCTTATCAGGGATGATTCACATCTGGATATGGCATAAGTAAAGGTAAAAGCTTCTCCAACTTCATCGAAAGATATGCTTTCATACTTTTTTTTCTTTTCAAGCGCATTAATTGATGCATAGCGAACAGCTTT
Organism: Niabella sp.; assembly: GCA_035326385.1. GTDB lineage: Bacteria > Bacteroidota > Bacteroidia > Chitinophagales > Chitinophagaceae > Niabella. The sequence continues at coordinate 3,817 of DAOLFI010000360.1, read as the reverse complement.
ATATAAATAGAAGGAGATATTCCGAACTACAGTAGCAGTATTCCTGTTTTCCCAAAGCTTTATAAATACATCTTCAACCACTTCCTCAGCTAAATGCTGATTTTTTAAAATAGAAATACAAAACGAGAGCAAACCAGGAAAAAAATGCTCGAATAGCTCTCTGAATGCGGCTTCGTCACTAAGTGAAATACGATAGAGGATTGTTTTAAAATTCATTGTCATGCAATCTTTTTATTGATAATTATCGGAACCTGCAAGCGTCATTTAAAAATAAAATTAAGAAAAATTCCTGTACGGACAAGTTTTTTATTACCTTTACTTGTACGGACAGGTTTTTATACATAAATCATACTAAAAAAAGCATATGCAAAGCACAGAAACGACTGCTGCTATAAAAGAAAACGGGCATTTTATAGATGGCAAAGAAGAAACGGGCGCAAGTAGTGAACTAATCGAAGTCAGGTCACCTGTAAATGGAAATCTTATAGGCAAAGTTCCTAAAGGAGATGCTAACATTGTAAACAATGCCGCTATCTCGGCTGCTGAAGCTTTTACCGAATGGAGCAAGGTGCCTATGAAAGAAAGAGTTCAGGTTTTATACAGATTCAAACAATTACTCGAACAGGATATTGACAAAGTAGCTGATTTAGTGCATAAAGAAAATGGTAAAACACAGGCAGAGGCTAAAGCTGAAATTGAGAAAGGAATTGAAGTAGTAGAATTTGCAGCTTCACTCCCACAAATTATGAACCAGGAGCTTCTGGAAGTAAGTCGCGGAATTGACTGCTATAGCCGGCGCTATCCCATAGGCGTTGCTGCGGCTATAACGCCATTCAATTTTCCCGCAATGGTTCCTTTATGGATGATCCCTATTGCAATAGCGACAGGGAATACACTTATTCACAAACCCTCAGAGCAGGTTCCTCTTACCGCAAATGTGTTAGCGAGCTATTTGCAAAAAGCCGGGTTGCCGAAAGGGGTTTTTAATGTAGTACATGGAGATAAACAGACAGTACAGACAATCATTGATAACCCCGCTATTAAAGCTATTGGTTTTGTTGGATCTTCTGCTGTGGCAAAAATTGTATATGAAAAAGGAACAATGAATGGAAAGCGGGTATTGGCATTAGGAGGAGCAAAAAACCATTTAATTGTAATGCCTGATGCTGATCCGGATAGTACTGCATCTAATATTGTTGCAAGTGCATTTGGCTGTGCCGGACAACGGTGCATGGCTGCCAGCGTGGTAATACTGGTTGGCAATAGCGAACATATCCTTAACAAAATCGTTTCCGAAGCTCAGAAAGTTAAAGCAGGCATTAATCTTGGTGCTGTAATTAGCCTGGAAGCTAAAATAAGAATTGAGAATTACATAGAACGTGCCCAAAAAAATGGAGCGAATATCCTATTGGACGGCCGTCATGCATATGTGAAGGGTATGGAAAACGGTACATACGTTAATCCTACCATCATTGATGGTGTGCAGCCCACTAATGAATGCGCCTGTGATGAGATTTTCGGCCCGGTGCTAACTGTAATCAGGGTAAATACACTTGAAGAAGCCCTGCTTATAGAAAACAGGAATCCCTATGGAAATGCTGCCGCAATATTTACAACAAACGGTGGTACAGCCAGATATTTTTCAGATAAAGCAAACGCAGGTATGGTAGGAGTAAATATAGGCGTACCGGTACCACGTGAGCCATTCAGTTTTGGCGGATGGAATCAGAGTCGTTATGGATATGGAGATATTACCGGCGCTGAGGCTATCCGCTTTTGGACAAACCTGAAAAAAGTAACACAGAAATGGACAACCAATGCTCCTAAAAATTGGATGAGCTAAATTAAGGATCGCTGATTACTAATAAAAAGACATACTAATGAAAGCGGCAGTTTATGAAGGAAAAGAACAGTTAATAGTTCGGGATATTGATATTCCCTCATTAGAAGAAGGGGAAATTTTACTTGAAATTGAAGCATGCTGTGTATGCGGTACAGATATGCGCACCTACAGGCACGGTGATAAAAAAATTATTCCACCGAGGGTATTAGGCCATGAATTTTGCGGGAGGATAATTGAAAACAAAGCAACCGGAAGCTGCAATTTAAAAATAGGCGACCGTGTAGTAATGTATATTGTGCTGGCATGTGGTAAGTGCAGATACTGCACTATGGGAAGACAGAATTTATGCATAAGCCGCACTACTATGAGTTATCACCATGATGGTGCGTTTGCACGTTACATGAAAGTACCAGCCAAAGCCGTAAAAGAGGGGAATCTGATCAAGGTTGATAATGAAGACATATCAAGCGCTCATTTAAGTTTAAGTGAGCCCCTGGGCTGTGTAATGAATTCGGCTAACAGATTAAAAATCGGTTTCCAGGATACGGTAGCTATTATTGGTGCAGGACCAATTGGAGTAATGCATGCCATATTAGCCAGGCTGGCAGGTGCGCAAAAAGTGTGGATGCTAGATATATCAGAGAACCGGCTAAAAATGATGGAGCAATTCGATATAGATGGAGTAGTTAAAGTAACGCCAGATAGCAGCCATATTCAAGAAGTGGAGGCTTTAACAAATGGTTTTGGGGCCAGCGTCGTAGTTGTAGCCAACAGCGTTGCCCAATCGCAAGCCGATGCCCTGGAAATAGCCGGGAAGGGTGCCCGTGTTGAATTCTTTGGTGGCTTGCCTAAATCCAAACCGGAAGCATTGCTTAATACCAATCACCTTCATTATAAGGAGCTATTGCTATCTGGTTCCTATAGTGAAAAAATGAGTGACTTTCAATCTGCTTATGCCCTGATTAACAGCGGCCGATTTCCTGCCGGCAAAATTATTACACATACTTTACCCTTAGACAGAGTAACCGAAGCTTTCACCCTCATGGAAACCGGCGAGAGTCTAAAAGTTTGTATTATTCCTGAATAGAAAAATTCTCAAAATTTATATGCACACGTTATTAATAGAAGAAATCATCGGCAGCCGGTGGGGATTATTTATCAATGGCAAAACTGTAGAATCATCAGATGGCCTTGAATTTGATGTGACAGCTCCTGCTAATAATGAAAAAATTGCAACCGTTGCCCAGGCTACAGATCAGGATGTATCCATAGCAGTGCAGTCAGCCCATACAGCTTTTGCCAGCTGGAGCAAACTCACAGGTTATGAACGCGAAAAAATAATCAGAAGGGCAACAGCGCACGTACGTACGCAGGCCGATAAAATTGGCATGCTGATGGCATTAGAGCAAGGCAAGCCTTTTAACCAATCAAGAAGTGAAGTGATAGGGTCCTGTGATACTATTGATTATTACGCAGCCGAAGCAGTAAGAATTGAAGGCTGCATCAACATGACGGAAAAAAATAATCTTCGCAGCTGGGTTATTTATCAACCGGTAGGTGTATGTGCTGTTATCACACCCTGGAATTACCCCGTTAGTTTATTAAGCTGGAAACTGGGTCCTGCCTTAGCTACGGGCTGCACTATTGTGGTAAAGCCAACTACTATTACACCCCTGTCTCCTACTGCTTTTTGTATAGCCTTATGCGAAGGAGGAATTCCACCTGGTGTAATCAATGTTATAAACGGACCAGGATCTGCTGTTGGTGAAGCGCTGCTAAAACATCCGATCGTAGAAAAAGTAGCCATGACCGGCAGCAGCGATACAGGTAAAAAGCTAATGCAACTATTTGGGCCCTCTCTTAAAAAAATATCATTGGAATTAGGTGGACATTGCCCCGCAATAATTTGTGCCGATGCAGACCTGGACAATGCCGCCCGGGTAATAGCGTATAAAGGCTTTAGGAATAACGGGC
>DAOLFI010000359.1:0-4457 GCA_035326385.1 Niabella sp. | reverse complement strand
CTTTTTCGCCCTGCCGTATATACATGCGCGCTGGTGTTAACGGTATCGGCCTGCCATCCGCTACTGTACCACTCATCGGCAAATCCAGCTCCCGGGGCCATCTTCTCAGCTCCAGCTCATAAGTTCCTTTCTCAAAAGCCTCTAATAACCAATAACTGTTTTTTTGAACAGCATTCTTCACCTGTATCTGTTGATCCATGAATACATCCATCCATTCACAGGCAGACAGTAGCTGCAGATTTTCGGCAGGAGCGCCAATAATTGTGCGTTCCGGTACATTAACGGTAGCAGCCACTTTATCCCACCATGTATTTAAGCGTTCCTGCAAAAGCTTTACTATTTCAGGATACTGATCGTATATATTTTTTTGTTGCTGAGGGTCTTTTGCCAGGTCATACAATTCCCTGTTATTAAGCAGCCTCCAGCGTTTCCATAACACCGCGGAACCTTCTTTTACTGCCAGGCTACTGCTATATGGAGAAGGGTAATCAAACTGCAAAGGCATACGGCTATAGTTAATAAAAAGCGTTCTGTCTGGTACAGCTTCCCTGTCTTTTAAAACACGATCCAGGCTGATGCCATCAAAATCGGCAATTTGAAACGGAATATTGCAAAAGTTCAGCAGCGTAGGCGCGATATCCTGTACCTGGGTCAGCCCCTGTATATCCCTTGGCTTTCCTAAGCCGCCATCCGGCCAGTGAATGAATAAGGGAACCCGGTGCCCTCCTTCATACAGCTCCGTTTTACGGCCGCGCATACCCGCGTTAAAATAGTCAGGACCAAACGTGCTTCCGTTATCTGTAAGAAAGAGCACAATGGTATTTTGAAGCAGGTGCTGCTCTTTCAGAAAAGACATCAGCCGGCCTATATTCTTATCTATATTGCGTATCATGGCCAGGTAGCGAATAAAATCATGGCGTTTGGCAGCATTCATTTTCAACGCAACATTGCTTTGAGAAAGCAGCCGTTCTATTTCTTTAATATCCTCTTCGGGCGCATAAAATGGCTGATGGGGCGCATTTAAAGGCAGGTAAGTAAAGAAAGGTTTATTGCTGGCCTTGCAGGATGCCATCCAGCTTTTTGCCTCATTGAAAAAAACGTCTGTACAAAATCCTTTATAACGTTCCCTTTCGCCGTTATCAATAAACACATTATCGAAATAATTATTCCCCCAATAATCCGGTATGGAACTGATATGGGAAGAGGGAAACCAAAGGGTTTGCTGAAAACCCCTGTCATTAGGGCGGTACGGGTAATTATCGCCCAGGTGCCATTTACCGAACAACCCTGTTGCATACCCCGCATCAGCAAAGCGATCAGCCAGCGTTTTTACGCCCCGCCTTAGCAGGGATCTGCCTGCACTTACATTTAAAGCCCCATTGCGCACCGCATCCATCCCCGACATCAGCTGTCCTCTGGTTGGTGTGCACATGGCTGATGCATGAAAATCAACCAGCCTGACGGATGTTGCGTGTAACTGGTCCAGGTTGGGTGTCTGTAAAACCGGATTTCCATGAGCAGATATCTCTCCATAGCCCTGGTCGTCCGTCATGATAATAATAACATTGGGTTTGCCGGGTCCCTGTGCATCAGACAACTGCGCCCATAACAAACAAACCAATACCAACGCCTTTAAAAATCTCATATTAAAAATTAAAGTTTGGAAAACACATGATAAGTTGCTTTCAGATTCATTACTGAGAATGAATTCAAAAGGACTTACATTCAGGAAGACTTGTTCCTTTGGATAAAAAAGATTAGATACCTCTCAATTTTTTAACGGTTTCTACCGGGAGTTTTATAATCTTTCATCGACTTATAAAAATCTTCTGAAATAGCAGCCACACTAAAGTTTTCCCAGTATTTTATTTTCCTTTTATTATTGGGCCGCTCTACCCAGCGTTTGTTTTTTCCGTCATAAAAAGGAGCAGGAATTTCTTTTGCTGTAGCCCAAGAAGGATTTTTAACAATAGCTACAGCAGCCATATCATACAAAGCTCTGCTGCTATCTGCACCATAAACCTTTATGTGGTTGAACAGGTTGACCGAATAGTCGCCAAAGCAGTTAAACTTATTACCATGGCGACCTTCTACCGGTTCTTTAAGTCTGGGACCCATCCCCGGCATTATCTTACGGATGTCTGCTCTCGCAAATTTTACTGCTCCGGTACCGGAGGGGGCATTGTAACGTACTACCGCCATTTCAAATTCAACAGGTTGAGATAGTACATAGTTTAAAGCCATAAAATCATCATCCAGGTTATACTCTCCGGGTTTGGGATAATTGGAACCTAACCATACTACTCTTATTTTGGAAGCAATATCAGGCTGAACCTTCAGGGCTAAAGCCAGGTTAGTAAGTTTTCCAACTGCAAGCACCACCAGTTTATCCCCTGTTTTCTTTTGCGCCTGTTCTATAATGAAATTCACCGCCTTACTACCATCAAAATCCTTTTTATGAAGCTGCTTTTCTATGGCCCAATAGCCTTTATTGGCGCCGGGCAAAAGCGGAACCTTGCCAAAGCTGTTGCAAAGACGCATTACACGCTCTGCCTCTTTTAGCTGCTCATTAATATCTCCTCCATTCCGCGTAGCATTTACGGTAATGCCCTTAATATCGAAAACATCACTATTAAATAAAAGATAGGCTAAAGCGTGCTGATCGTCCAGTTCATTATTTGCGTCTGTATCAAAGATCACGCTGATCTTTCCGGCATCGCGTGGCTGTGCGTTTAACATTGACCCCGCTCCTGGCAGGATAAACAGCAGTAAAAAACAAAATAATTCTTTTTTAAACATGGTATGTAAGATTTTAACAATATGAATAATATTTGTTGATATATTCATGATAGTTATTTTTAAGTTCTGCCTTATGAGATTAGCTTCCCGCAAGGATAATCAGCGCCAATCCTGCTATAAACAGGAGGAACATGAAACCGATAAGCTGCTGCACTTTTTTTCCGCCGCCAGCAAACTCTTTCCAGATGAACACGCCCCATAATGCAGCCACCATAGTAGCTCCCTGCCCTAAACCATAGGAGATGGCTGCGCCTGCCTTGCCTGCAGCGATCAGGTTAAGGGAATTACCTAGTCCCCAGATCAACCCACCCAGTATCCCGGTTAAATGTGTTGAAAATTTGCCACTGAAATATGCTTTATAGCTTACTGCCGCTCCTGTAAAAGGCTTTTTCATCAGCAGGGTATTGAACAGGAAATTGCTGATGAAGATCCCTGTTGAAAAAATGAATACTGCTGTGTAAGGCGTCATTTTTCCCGCTTGGGGAGCCGAAAAATTATTGAGATCCATAGAAGCCGCAACAAACCTGTAAAAGAAGGCCATTAATATCCCGGCCACTACAGACAGTACAATTCCTTTAGCAGAGCTCTTTTGCGCCCCTCCTTTTATTTTATATGCAATCGCATTTAATATAACAGCCACAACAATGAGGGCTACGCCCAGAAATAACAGCATTGCATCTCCTTTCTGGGCCGCCATATAATTTACGATCACACCCAGCACTAATGCGATGCCAATACCAACAGGAAAGGCCACTGCCATACCTGCTATGGCAATCGCTGCAGATAACAATATATTGGCTGCATTAAAAACCACTCCTCCGATAAAAGCACTAAGAATATTTTTAGTGTCGGCCTGAGCCAGGTCCGGCAGAAAGCTCCTTCCTTCATTGCCAATGCTTCCTAAAGTAAAGGCAGATACCAGGGAGAAGAACAACACGCCAGTCACATAGTCCCAGTAAAACAATTCGTACCGCCAGCTTTTGGCCGCCAGCTTTTGGGTGTTGCCCCATGAGCCCCAGCAAAGCATGGTGATAAAGCAAAACAGTACAGCTAAAGTGTAATTATCTACAATAAACATAAGTGTGAATTTTAGTGATTCGTCATACTTTTATAGTCCGCTGGTACCCAATGTGAACAATTCTCCTATCAGCTCATTACGATAAGGTATAGAAGACTGTGCCCCCTTCCTGGTTACAGAAATGGATGCTGCAATGCAGGCAAAGCGCGTAGCATCTGCAATAGAACGACCTTCAGCCAATGCTACCGCAAGCGCCCCGTTAAACACATCTCCTGCTGCAGTTGTATCTACCGCTGTTACCTCCGGCGAAGACACTATAAACAACTTACCCTTCTCACATACCACAGCGCCCCGGGAGCCAATGGTCACGATCACGGTTGCTACACCCATTTCATATATGATACGTGCTGCCGTTTTAGCATCCTCCACATCATTGACTTTAATTCCTGCAATCAGGGCGGCTTCTGTCATATTGGGAGTGATAATATCAATATTCTTAAGCAGGTCTTTATCTAATGTTGCTGCAGGCGCAGGATTGAGCATCACCTTTACATTTTTATCAGCAGCATAATCTGCCAGGTATTTTACCGTTGGCAGCGGGATCTCCAATTGCATCAGCAACATGGCTGAAGCGCCTATA
>DAOLFI010000358.1:0-4460 GCA_035326385.1 Niabella sp. | reverse complement strand
AAAAAAACCTTTTGTACAGAACGCATGGCGGTGCTACAGCCAGCAATCCTTATATTGCTGACAGGCCTGTTAATGAAAAACTGCTTATCCAGGCTTCAGAAAAACAGGTTATAGGCCATTACGCAGCTACTTTAATAGAAAGAAACGACTGTATCCTGATCGCATCCGGAACTACCGTACAATACCTGGCAAAAAATATTGTATCCCAGGGAAATTTGACGGTGGTGACTGCTGCATTAAATGTTGCCTCCGAACTTACCCGTCATAACGAAATTGAAATTATACAGCTGGGCGGTATTGTAAGAAAAACTTCCACATCGGTAACCGGCGCTTATGCTGAAAGTATCTTGAAAGATTTTTCATTTACCAAGCTGTTCCTGGGTGTGGATGGCATTGACCTTGATTTTGGTCTCACCACTTCTAATATGATGGAAGCACAGCTCAACAGGCAGATGATATTAGCGGCTCAAAAAACTATTGTACTGGCAGATTCCGCCAAATTCGGAAAACGCGGATTTGGAAAGATCTGCGATTTTGATGAGATCGATCAGATCATTACAGACAGCAAGGCTTCTCCGCACATTGTAGATATGCTTACCAAAAAAGGGGTACAGGTGATTACTTTAAACACGGCGTAATTTCCGGTATACACTACCCGTTATTGTTCTTCATTCATCCGGCGCTGTTGAGCATTTGAGCAGGATTCTTCGCAATTCATATATGAATAAAGTATTAAAGTCCCACCTGCAAACCTACATTTATCACCCGCTGGTTCATATAGGCATCTCCCGCGGTATTACCTGCTACTTCAGGATCCTGTTGATATAAATTGTAATTTGTAAAAGTAAGCAGGTTGTAAGCACTTAAATATATACGTGCATTATTAATTTTAAAAGGAAGCAAACGATTGGGCAGTTGATAGCCCATATCAACGGTTTTTAATCGCACATACATAGCATCCAAAAGCCAAAAATCAGATGGGTAGGATGAGGGGCTGTTTACAGAATTGGGGTTGGTGGTGAGCCTTGGAAACTTTGCGTTAACCGCATTATCAGGCGTCCACCTTAGCTCATGTATGGGTTGAAACTGGCTTTGAAAGGGCTCTATACCTGTGCCTTTAATGTAAAAACTATAACCGAACGATCCCTGGAACAATATATTTAAGCTAAAGCCCTTGTAACTCATACCCAGGGTTAAACCCGCGGTAGTGTTAGGCAAATTAGGCTTACCGATGGCCCCCATATCATTTTCATCAACCACGCCATCCCCATTCAGGTCTTTGTATTTTAAATCACCAGGCTGCACCGGAACCAGTGGTTTGGCACTGCGGTCAACATCCGCCTGGTCCTGGTAAAATCCAAGATAAGTATATCCAAACTCCTGCCCGATCGGATACCCTGTTTTCAGCAGCCAGGGAAATGCAGGCATTGCCTCATCCTGGAATATGATTTTATTTTTGGCATAAGAGAAAACACCTGTTACACTGTACTGAAAGTTGTTGATGTGGTTGCGATAGGAGATTTCGCCATCAAAACCACTATTCCGTACTTCTCCCATATTAAACCTTGCTGTACCTACGCCAAGTATCTGCGAAACAGATCCTCTTGAAATAAGCTGATCATACCTGATATCCCTGAAATAATCTATCATTACCGATATTTTATCGTTAAGCATATTCAGGTCAATTCCTATGGATAACTTTCTTGCTTTTTCCCATGTTACATTATTGTTTCCCAAATCACCTTCTCTAACAGACGGATAAGGTATAATGCTGCTTTCTCCAAAAGGATAGCCACTTCCGTCCTCGTACCGCTGGTAGTAAAGGTACCTGTTGCCAACTACGTTATCTGATCCTACAATACCATACGATGCACGTAATTTCAGGAGGTTGATCTCTTTTATATTAAAGAAACTTTCTTTATTAATATTCCAACCTAAACCTACGGCAGGGAACAGGCCATAGCGCTTACTGGCCTGAAACCGGTCGGAACCGTTATACCCCAGGTCAAAGTCAAACAGGTAGGTTTGTAAATAGTCGTATCCTAATTTAAAGCTATATCCCTTGAACTTGTTGGGAACCGAAGCTCCTTTCTGATCAGTATAGCTTTGCCGGTTAAATAGTAACAGCGATGTAAAATGGTGCTCTTTAAATGCTCTTTCGTAGTTCAAAATACCCTGCAGGTTGATATTTTTATTATAATCGTTTGTTGTACCCAGCAGTGTATATTCCGATAGCTGGTATTTCCCGCGCGGGTCTAAAGTATAGCTTCCATCCTCAGGATTGTAATAGTAAGATGGAGGAGAATACCCTTCAATAGGACCGCCCCGGAACAAATGGCGCGATGCAGATTCTGTGCTGGCATAAGCGATGCGCCCTGTAAACGACAATCCCTTAGTGATCATATCCAGCTTTTCAACAATACCAAACAGCACATTCAGGTCACTTCTTTTATCCTTTGTATAACCGCTGTTAGCCAGGCGTGCATTAAGTGTAGAAAGGTTTCCCGGATTATACCGGTCATAGGAATAGCTTCCGTTTGGATTTAAGAATGGCGCCGAATAAGGTCGTATTTTCTGGAAGTTATAAATTTCCCCAACTATATTCTGGGCATGCGGCTGGTTAAGATCTCCAAACCTTGTTGTAACATCCAGTCTTACCGATAAACTTTTGGAAGCCTTAATGTCAAGGTTGCTTCTGAAATTATACCGGCGAAAATAATAGTTGTTGTTCAGCTCATTTCTTGGGTCAGAAAAATCTTTCAATGCCCCGTTTTGCAGAAAGCCGCCGCCGGAAACAAAATATCTTATAATCTCATTTCCTCCCGACACATCAATATTGGCATTGCTTTGCATGGAATAAGGTTTAAAAATAGCCTCGTACCAGTTTACATTCGGATGTCCGTAAGGATCATCACCGGTTCTGAAATGCTCCAGGTCCGACTCTGTGAACGGAGGGTTTAACCCATCATTGGTGTAGGCTTCTCTTTCAAGCAAAATGCTGTGATAAGCATCCAGGAATTTTAGTTTCCGTACAGGACTTTGCCGGCCTCCTTCAACACGGGCATTAATCCTGGGGCGACCGGTAACACCCCGCCTTGTAGTTACAATTAATACACCATTAGCGCCCTTAATACCATATATTGCGGTAGTGGAAGCATCTTTTAATATAGAAATATTTTCAATTTCATTTACATTGATCTGCGCTAATTGCTCATAGGTAAATTCGATATCATCTACAATGATGAGCGGTTTGTTTCCATCGGGGGTCAAGGAGCTTACACCCCTGATAAAAAAGTCCGAGGCGTCCTTACCCGGCTGCCCCGAGCGCTGCTGAGAGAAAAAACCGGGAAGCCTTCCGGTAAGGGCATTCTGAACATTTGCCGTTGGTACGGTTCTTATAGCATCGGCCGATATGCTGCTTACTGACCCGGTAAGGGTTACCCGTTTTTTGGTTCCATACCCCACTACCACCACTTCATCCATTCCCTGCTGGTTGAGCTGAAGTATAATCTCAAGCTCTTTCCCCTGCTCAGGGCGGGCTTCAAAAGTCAGATACCCTACTAAAGTAAAAACAAGCGTGCTGTTATCCGCAGCAGAAATAGAAAAACGGCCATCCTGATCCGTTGTCGTTCCGCCCTGCTGCCCCTTTATGGTTACAGAAACTCCTTCCAGAGGTCCCATCTCATTTTTTACCGTGCCTGATACCATTCCTTCCTGGGCAAAAGCTGCTGCCGCAAAAAACACACAAAGGATTAAGAAATATATTCGATGCATATAAAAGCTATTAAAGCAGTTTATTAATTAAATTTTCTATTACGACAAACGTTTACCAGCCAGGATTCTGAACCATTTTTGGATTTTTTACCACTTCATCATAAGGAATGGGATATAAATACTGCATGGTTTTGAATACCGGTGTAAAAACCTGGGTTTTGCTATAGGTAAGTCTTCCCGATGATCCTTTTACAATGCTCATTCCATGCAATGGCGTGTTGGCAACGGTTTCTGCAATTCTCCATCTTCTTATATCCCAGAAACGGTGCTCTTCAAAAGCCTGTTCGATCCGGCGTTCGTTTCTTATTAATGTACGCATTTCCTCTTTGGTCTTATCCCTGGTCTTATCCGCTTTAAGCCCGTACATATCATCATCGCCTGCCTCAATACCTGCACGCTTTCTCAGATCTTTTAATGCCTGGAACACATCATCATCCGGACCTGCAAACTCATTCTGCGCTTCAGCAAAATTCAGCAGCACTTCTGCGTAGCGGAAAAGAATATAATCGTGATATACATCGGCGAAATTATTGGTAGTTTCAAAGGGTCCCAGGAACTTGCGCATATAGTAACTGGTTCTTGTTTCCACATTCAGCGTATTCGGATGACTTCTGCCCCCCTCAAAGGTTTCGAGCTGAGTGCCTAACCAGAAGTGGCCATTATAAAAAACGCTCATACCCAGCCTT
>DAOLFI010000357.1:0-4482 GCA_035326385.1 Niabella sp. | reverse complement strand
TGTCTATATTTCGTCAGGCTCAATATGACAATCAAGGAGCCTTTTTGGTCAGCCCTATCTTTTTCCCCTAAAGAACTCCTTCATCAATGCGGCACATTCCTTTTCCAATATGCCGGAAACGATAACTGTTTTAGGATGAAAAGGCGATACTGCTGGGTCAATCCGGCTAAACCCGTTTTTAGGATCGGGAGCGCCCCATACTACACGGCTTATTTTGCTCCAGTATAAAGCGCCGGCACACATCACACAGGGCTCTATGGTTACATATAAGGTAGCTTCCGGTAAATATTTGGCTCCCACATTACTAAATGCCGATGTAAGCGCTATTATTTCAGCATGAGCTGTAGTATCGTTCAGCTTTTCTGTCATGTTATGCCCCCGGGCCAGCACCTTATTATTTTGCACTACAATAGCGCCAATGGGTATTTCATCTTCTTCAAACGCCTGCTGCGCCTCTTTTAAAGCCAATTGCATAAAGTATTCGTCCGTCATTTAGAGCCTATTTTTTATCTTCAAACAAAAATAGATTAAAAGCTTAAAGCGAAACGCAAAAGCGCTAAGCCGTTCTCCAAAAATTCAAATTGATGAACCTGTTACCACAACTTGAAATAATAAGACAATACTTCCTTAGCGGAGCTACTCAAAGCATTGAGTTCAGAAAATTGCAATTACAGAAATTAAAAAAAGCTATCCTTACATATGAAGAGGAGCTGAACGAGGCATTGTATAAAGATCTTAAAAAAAGTAAGGAAGAAGTATGGATCACAGAAACCGGGATGGTGCTGTCAGAGATCAGCTATTTTTTAAAACAGATAGAGGCACTGGCGACGCCGCAAAAAACAGGTACGAACCTTTTAAACCAGCCGGGCAACAGCTTTATTATGAGTGAGCCGCTGGGCGTAGTGCTGATCGTTGCCTCCTGGAACTACCCTTTTCAGCTATCGCTTGTTCCATTGATAGGCGCTATTGCAGCAGGTAACTGCATGGTATTAAAACCCAGCGAGTTTGCACCGGCTACCGAAAGCATCATACAAAAAATAATAGCAGAAACATTCGCTCCGCAATATGTTAGCTGTGCTACGGGAGACGGTGCTGCTGTTATTCCTGCCATGTTTGAAAAATTCCGTTTTGATCATGTATTTTACACGGGCAGCACCTCCGTTGGAAAGATCATTTATAAACAGGCTGCAGAACAGCTGATACCGGTAACATTAGAGCTGGGCGGAAAAAGCCCCTGCATCGTTTCTGCTAACGCTAATCTAAAGCTTGCTGCAAAAAGAATAGCGATAGGGAAGTTTTTAAATGCAGGACAAACCTGCATTGCCCCGGATTATGTTCTCGTTCATCAATCAGTAAAAGACAAGTTTTTGCAACTTTTAAAAGATACTATCCGGGCATTTTATAGCGAACATCCTGTAACAAGCTACGACTATGGGCGCATCATTAATAAAAAACAGTTTGACCGCTTAATGGGATACCTGGAAACAGCCCGGGTGATTTGGGGAGGCACACATAATGAAGATATTCTTTATATATCGCCCACTATTATTGAGGCTCCCGGCACAGACGATCCTATTATGAATGAAGAGATCTTTGGCCCGCTGCTACCGGTAATTGGCTATAGCGACAACGCTTTTGCTTTAGAAGTAATACGCAGGAACCCCAACCCTTTAGCCTTTTATGTTTTTACCGGCAATACTAGCGAAGCAGATGAATGGCTGCAAAAAGTTCCATCCGGCGGGGCCTGTGTAAATGCCGTAGCCATGCACTACCTGAACAAAAACCTGCCCTTTGGTGGCAGGGGAAACAGCGGTACCGGCCGCTATCACGGCAAATATTCCTTTGATACTTTCAGTCACCAAAAGGCAGTGCTCAAAGCTGCTACCTGGCCCGATCTGCCCATGGCTTATCCTTCTTTTAAAGGAAGATTGGGGCTTCTAAAGAGATTAATAAAATAAGTATGAAAAAAAGACTTGCCATCTTTGCAGTAGTTTTCGCCATGCTTTCATGGTATTTCTGTACAAACAGCAACTCTGAACAAATGACAACAAAACAAAAGATCATAAAAACCCTTTATCCTGTTATACAGCTTTTTTCTACTAAAAGAGATATTAAAAGCCCCAACAGCAAACAACCTTTGCAATCCTTTTATGATTTAAGAGCAACCACTAATGGTGGCAATGCCTTTGATTTTTCTGTGCTGAAAAATAAAAAAATATTATTGGTAAATACAGCCTCCGATTGCGGATATACACCTCAGTATAAGGCGTTACAATCTTTGTACGAACAATATAAAAATAAGCTTGTTATCATTGCTTTTCCTGCTAATGATTTTAAAGAGCAGGAAAAAGCGGATGATGCCACTATAGCCAGCTTTTGCGAAAAAAATTATGGAGTAAGCTTTCCTCTGATGAAAAAATCGGTAGTAATCCCCTCTCCGCAGCAAAACGAAGTGTTTCAATGGCTTACCCGGAAAGACAGGAACGGGTGGAATGATAAAGCCCCGGAATGGAACTTTTCTAAATACCTGGTAAATGAAAAAGGAGAACTGACGCATTACTTTTCACCAGGTATGTCGCCATTGGACAATAAAATCAGACAGGCAATTGCTGAATAAAAAGAAGGCAGGTAATATTGCTAAAATCTGAACGTAAGCAATAATCCGGCTCTTATACCGGCCCAGGGTCCATCCATTTTTATATTGGCTCCTTTGGAATCAACAGTTACCGTTGTTCTGGTAAAAGGGATATCAAGGTCGTTCTCCAAAGACTCGCGGATGTTCTGCTGGACATCAGGATCAATAGCCTTATCAGATAAGCCTGCCAGGTTTCCTTTCCCTTTCCCCATATTAGGGCCAGCGATCCACCAATCCAATCCAACCGTATTACTCAACATCCATTGTGCACCCAATAAAAACCCGCCGGTATGTGCTGTCAGATCTCCGGTAAGCTTAATATTTACATCATCTGATCCATCGTTATATACGTAATTCAGTTCATGCACTTTATACCTGGCAAACCTGTAATAAGGGGCTACATAGAATCCTCTTCCGTAGCCCTTTTTACCTAAATAAAAACGCACTTCGGGCGTAATGGCAAAATTGCTGAACTTAGCCTGGTTAAAAGCATCTGTTATCAGATCGTCATCTCCCTTAATTACATTTTTCCGTATTTCTTCTTTGAATGGCAGCGTAGAAGCAGGCATTATCCTGCCAGATATTACCACCGAGACAGTTTTGCTGAGCACCCTTTCATACTGAACAGCATAATTTTTTAATACCGGAGCGGTTAGATTTAGTTTAAAAATATTTTTTTTATCCGCTACATCATCCGATATAGTTGTTTGAGCTGCGGTGAACTGTACACTGATCATTGCAATAAGAATCAGTAAAGAATTTTTTTGCATGAAGTTGGTTTTGAATGCTAAGTTATTTAAACCGGCTCTAAATAATTTCCATTTTTTTCATAAGATAAGAAGCGCTTAATGTGTGGCAAACACCATCCTTCAGCTTATAATCAAACAGCAGCTCATCATTAATAATGGCCGATTCAAAAGCTTTGTTGGCAATAAAACCAGGATATTCTTTAATAAGATCAGCCACCACTACATCGTGTGTTGCAATAATGCCGAACGTATCAAATCCGGCCATTTTTTTTATAAGACCGATAGTGCCGTTACGCTTATCATTGCTGTTGGTTCCTCTTAAAATTTCATCTAATATCACAAACGTATGCCGGTCCTCTTCAAGGGCTTTTATAATAGATTGCAGGCGCTTTAACTCGGCATAAAAAAGCGACTCGCTATCCTGTAAAGAGGCGGTAATGCGCATACTTACAAATACATCGAACGGGTAAAACTCAAAAGAGCGGGCGCAAACTGCCGAACCGGCTTTTGCCAGTACCAGGTTAGTTCCCAGTGTTCGTAAAAAAGTGCTTTTCCCGCTCATATTAGAACCGGTAAGTATTACAAATTTCTGCTCACTAAAGGATACATCATTACATACGCGCTTTTCTTTTCTTACAAGAATATGCCCAAGATCCTTGGCCCTGAATGCCGGCTGCTCCGTTACTTCAGGAAAACAGAACGAAGGATTATTATATGATAAATTTCCAAAGCTGCTTAACGACTCTGTTTTGCCTATAATCCGCAGCCAGTCTCTTATCTCAGAGGCATGTTGCTCTTTCCAATGTCCTAACCGGTACAAAATATGCACATGAAAAAGGAACAGCCCGTTCAGCAACAGGCTTACTACCAGGTTCACTACTGTTTCAAGATAGTTGAACAGGGAGGCCAGCTGGCCTATTAAATGAGAGGCTGCTATTCCGTTTTTATTTAATGCCTGCTGGTATTGTTTAAGTAAAGAACCCTGGAATCCTTGCTTTTCAATCAATCTTAGCTGATGGCTGTAATGCTGCAGGATTTTGGTAACCGCCGTTGATACCGATAATTGGGAAGTAATCTTTTTTGAAAAAGAAAAAGCAA
>DAOLFI010000356.1:0-4490 GCA_035326385.1 Niabella sp. | reverse complement strand
GAAATTGGCCGATGCAGACCGGAAGCCATGCGCAATCAGCAGTTTTTTATTGCCTCCTTTATTCCATTGGTGGCCGGTGATGTCAAGCCCCTCAAAGTTTAATGAAAGTCGGGTTGAGTTTTGCATCTGCATGGCGTCATAGCTTGTAGTAGAGTGAGGCGTGCAAAAAATTTGAAAAGCTTTATGGCCTGCCTGTTTTTTTGAGAATAGGGCAAGCAGCTTTAGCCTAACACGGAAATAACGTATGAAGAGGTCTTGTATTTTCATAATAAAAAAAGGGCCAAAAGGCGAAATTAGAACCGAATCTGTATTTTATGCAAAAAAATAATTTATTAATTCATTAGCATATTA
Source organism: Niabella sp. (assembly GCA_035326385.1). Taxonomy (GTDB): domain Bacteria; phylum Bacteroidota; class Bacteroidia; order Chitinophagales; family Chitinophagaceae; genus Niabella. The sequence continues at coordinate 4,139 of DAOLFI010000356.1, read as the reverse complement.
TCACATTAGCGCATTGGCTCATTAGCTAATTATTTCCCAAGTATGTAACTTTACGCAATGGATATAGTTATTATTGGTTCGGGAAATGTAGCAGCTGTGCTGGGCCGGAAATTTGTTGCTGCCGGGCATCATATATTACAGGTGTTGAGCAGGAATGCAAGCGCTGCATCGGAGCTGGCCTACGAATGGAATACAGAGTCTGCTAATTATTCCAGTCTTATTAACAGGGATGCAGATGTATATATAGTTGCTGTAGCCGATGATGCTATTGAAGATGCGGTTAAGGACATAGTGCTACCTCGTAAGGTGGTGGTGCATACCGCTGCTGCAGTGAAAATGGACGTATTAAAAAATGTTACTGACAATTATGGGGTATTTTACCCCCTGCAGAGCCTGAGGAAAGAGCAGGGACAAATTCCGGAGATACCGGTTTATATAGAAGCAGTTAATGACAGCACAAAAAAGGTTCTGGATAAGCTGGCAAGGTCGGTTTACAAGGAAGCCTGCTTTACTGCTGATTATGACAAAAGAGCCAAATTGCATGTGGCCGCCGTTCTGGTAAATAACTTTACCAATCACATCTTTTCTTTAGCAGAGGCCTACTGTAAAAAAGAAGGTATTCATTTCACCGAATTGCTGCCTCTTATTGATAATACGTTTTACAGACTGCACGAAACCTCGCCTTCGGGACTGCAAACAGGACCTGCTGCAAGGGGCGATACGGATACGATTCGGAAACACATGGTTTTGCTGGAAAAGCATCCCCAGTTATTGAAACTGTATGAATTTTTAACAGAAAGTATTTTGGGACACCCATTATCTGCCTCTGTTTGATGATTGCATTGGTCATTCTTTTACTTTTGCACCAGCAAAAATCATAGAATGAATGTTTTAAGCAGCTTTAAGCAAATAGATACTTTTATCTTTGATATAGATGGAGTGCTGACAAATGGCAGTGTACTGGTTCTTGACAGCGGGGAAATGGCACGTCTGATGAATGTAAAGGATGGTTACGCTATTGCACTGGCAATAAAAAAAGGGTATAAGATTTTTATAACAAGCGGCTCTTCTCCCAATCCCACCAGGATACGATTGAACAATTTAGGGGTTAAAGATGTTTTTTTCAGGGTAGCAGATAAGGGCGTTTTTGTCAGTAATTTAATCCGGGAACATGGCCTTAACCCCGGCAGTATCTTATATATGGGTGATGATATGCCCGATTTACCGGTGTTTGATATTGTAAAGCTGAGCAGCTGTCCTGCAGATGCTGTAACTGAATTAAGGCATGCAGCGAAATATGTCTCTACCAAAAAAGGAGGAGAGGGCTGTGTGCGCGATGTAATAGAAAAGGTGTTAAAGATGAGGGGCGACTGGGATGGTTCGCCTTTTATTGCCTCTGCATAAAATCGTAATTCGATAATTAAATAAACCCTATGGCGTTAATAAAGCCATTTTTGAGATTAATACGTTGGCCTAACCTTGTATTTATCATACTTACGCAGGTTTTGTTTGAGCTCTGTATCTATCGTCCTGTATATGCAGGTTTTGTACCTGATCACAACACCTTTCAATTTGTAATGCTGGTAATAGCCTCAGTTTTAATTGCAGCAGCGGGTTATATTATCAATGATTATTTCGATATAAATATCGATCTCGTTAATAAGCCCGATAAAATGGTGCTTGGTAAAAAGCTGAGCAGGAGATGGGCACTTGTCTGGCACCTGTGCTTTAGTTTTGCCGGTATCATTTGCACAGCAATTGCTGTAAATTTTTTTTCAAGATGGTACCTGGTAGTGGCTAATATTATTTGCGTTTTCCTTTTATGGTTTTATTCAGCCAGGTTTAAGAAAGACTTGTTAATAGGCAATATTATAGTGTCGGTGCTAACGGCATGGACTATTTTAATTGTTTTCCTGTCCAAATATTCGTTGCATAATGCTTTTGGAAATACCGATCCGGGTCAGGTAAGGCTGTTCCGGTTTGCAATTCTTTATGCAGGATTCGCCTTTGTTATTTCATTAATAAGAGAAGCTATAAAGGATATTGAAGACATGCCCGGTGATGAAAAATTTGGCTGCAAAACAATGCCCATAGTATGGGGAGTCAATGCAACGAAAATCTATATCACAATATGGCTTACCATTGTAACAATAGTGCTTTTGGTCATCCAGTTCTATGTATTGCAGTTCCGCTGGTGGCTGGCAGTTCTATATTGTTTTATATTTATGGTTTTGCCTTTGCTGCACATATTCCGGAAACTGGTTAAGGCGCAGTCTACACCGGATTATCATCAGTTAAGTAATTATACAAAAGGTGTAATGCTGACCGGAATTTTATCTAAGTTGTTCTTTTATATTTATCTGTAGTTTATGAATGGAACTATTGTGCTGGCTTCGTCTTCCCCCCGCAGAAAACAATTGCTTGAATGGGCAGAAATCCCTTTTGAAGTAATTGTAAAGCCAACTGACGAGGCCTTTCCCCAAATGCTGAGCAGCAAAGAGGCTGCCATACATATTGCGTTAAAAAAGGCATTGGCAGTAAAAGATGATATTGCTACCAGCCGCACTATTGTAGCTGCTGATACTGTAGTTGTGTTGAATAACGGGATCATTGGAAAGCCTAAAGACGAAGCTGATGCTGTTCGTATTCTTACCCGGCTGCAGGGCGTTACGCACCAGGTTATTACAGGGGTTGCTGTTATAAAAGGAGAGAAGCAGGTATTATTTGCAGATGTTACTGAAGTAGTGTTCCATAGCCTCAGCCCTGAGCAGATCAGGTTTTATGTGCAGAAATATAAGCCTTATGATAAGGCTGGGGCTTATGCTATACAGGAATGGATTGGTGTTACAGGTATTAAATCCATTACAGGGGATTTTTATAATGTTATGGGATTGCCTGTAAGCAGGGTAGTGCAGACTTTGAAGAATATTTAGTAATTTTAAGATGGAATGCGCTTAACCCGTTCCATCAACTTATGAATGAACACCTGCTGCAGTTTATCTGGAGGTTCCAGTATTTTAATAAATCAGGATTAACTTCCGTTTCCGGTGAGCCTGTTGAGATCATAACGCCCGGAATCTTAAATACAAACCAGGGCCCCGACTTTATTAATGCAAAGATCAGGATCGGCAATACGCTTTGGGTAGGTTCGGTGGAAATGCATCTTAAAACTTCTGGCTGGCTCAAACATGGTCACGAAGGAGATAGTAATTATACCAATGTTATTTTGCATGTGGTTTATGAGAACGACAGGGAAGAAAACCCTATACCGATTCTAAAGCTTCGTGACAGGATTGCTCAAAGTCTTTTGTACCGCTATAATGAATTGATGCTGTCGAAGCAGTTCATTGCCTGCGAAAAGCTGATCTGTAACGTGCCCGAGCTCACGGTCAGCATCTGGAAGGACCGGTTGATTGCAGAACGCTTGCAGTGTAAAGCTTTGCTAATCGAAAAATACTTAGAGCAGAATAACCAGCATTGGGAAGAAAGCTTCTGGTGGGCCCTGGCAAAGACTTTTGGTACTACAATAAATGCCGAAGCTTTTGAGGCATTGGCCAGGAGTATTCCTGTGAATATTCTTGCAAAGCATAAAAACCAGCAGGTACAATTAGAAGCTTTATTGCTCGGCCAGGCCGGAGCGCTCTTGGGTACTGCTTATGATGATAAATATGTCTTGCTATTGCAAAGAGAATATAAGTTTTTACAGGCAAAATATAACCTGAAACCGATTGTATTTCCCGTACATTTTTTCAGGATGAGGCCCGGCAATTTTCCCACCGTTCGCCTGGCACAGCTTGCAGCATTAGTGTTCAATTCAGCACATCTGTTTTCTAAAATATTAGAAGAGCGGGATCTGGATAACATTAAAAAGTGGCTGGCAGCAACACCTAACCCTTTCTGGAGCTACCATTATACTTTAAATGATGAACCTTGTTTCAAAGAAAAGCCGGTAGGCACAGATATGATCAATAATATAATCATTAACACCATTGTTCCGGTGTTGTTTGTTTATGGAAGCAGCCATCATCTGCAGGAAATAAAAGACAAGGCATTGCAGTGGCTGGAAGAAACCCCTGCAGAGCAGAACACCATCACGAAAAGTTTCAAAACATTAGGTCTTCAAATTAAAACAGCTTACG
>DAOLFI010000355.1:0-4496 GCA_035326385.1 Niabella sp. | reverse complement strand
CCGAAACAAAGACTTACCAGGAGCTGCTGGCAGACTCTTTGTATAAGTATGCCCGGCAAATTTACTACTGGAATAGCCTGTTGCCGGACAGCGCTACATTCAAGCCCCTGAGCTATATCCAGTCAGACACGCTGTCTGGTTTGAAAAGTGAACTGTTAGCTCTGACCAGGATTGCTATAAACCCGGCTACGGGCAAACCTTACGAGCAGTATCAAAGCTATAATAACGGTGTGGTAACCGATGTGAATACTGCCAGTAAATTTTCGTATGCCATATTAACTTCTGATCTGTACAGCGGTGGTGTTACAGCTAATATTATTACCGATCAGAACAGGGTGGCCGATTTGAAAATGACCCTTGATGGTAAAGAAAATGAGCTGGGCTTTACCATTGCATTTACAAGAGCCTCCTATTTAGACGGAACGCCAAAAGCACTACCTTCCTCTCCCCGGGATAGTATTGTGGGGTTGGTAAGAATTGTTACCAAAGGTTCTCCGGCATGGAATGCAGGAGTAAGAAGGGGAGACCTGATCGCAAAATTTAATGGCAATACCTGGACTTACGCCAATCATCTGACTCAAATAGCGAACGCGCTGGATGGAAACAGTATGGTACTTACTACCTACAATCCTGTTACAGGGGCTTATGCTGATCATTCTTTTGATAAAGCCCTGTACACTTTTAACCCGGTATATAGCGATACACTTATTACTGCAGGTACCAAAAAGATTGCTTATGTGGCATACAAATCGTTTACAACAGGGGACAATACCATCCTGCACTTCAGGAGGCGTTCAGCAGGTTTTCAGAAGCTACAGACCTGGTGATTGACCTCAGGTATAATGGTGGTGGTTATGTAAGTACAGCAGAGTCTTTTGCAAATACTATATTACCGTCCGGGGCCAATGGAGGTGTTTTGTTTAAAGAAGTTTATAATACTACCATGCAAAACAAGCAGGCCACTTTGTTGAAAAATCAGCCGGTTTACCTGAATAATATTAAGCAGAGCTATTCCTACTATGATCTGGACTTTTCTGTGAGCCGGAATACCGCCTATGTAAAAAAGAAAGGGAGTTTTAATGCATCGGGAAACATTAGTACGGTGTATTTTATTGTAAGTGATAATACTGCATCGGCCAGCGAATTGCTGATTAATAGTGTAAAACCTTATTTTAACGAGATTTATCTAATTAATGCGCCGTTTTCTGCAAATGATAACCCCAATTATACTTATGGAAAACCAATAGGATTTTTGAAATAAGACTGGGCAAGTACAGCATTTATATGTCCAATTTTGAATCGAAAAATAAAAATGATGAGGGAGGATATTACCAGGGAATGAGAACTGACCTGAGATCGGATGATGATGTGCGATACGATTTAGGCAATCCTAACGAGTCAGCTTTTTTAGCGGCTATAAGAAGGATTACAGGAAATAGTTCTTATCAGCCCGAGTCCACTTCTCCCCGTTCTGTTACATCCGGGGTATCAGGTACAAGCAATAAGCTGGTTCAATATGTGGGTGAGCCAACAAAGATCTATGATATGATTGCAACGCCTAAAAGTATCCGCTGATATTATTGATTTTTTTTCGTGGTAGTATCCTGCAGTTCTGTTTTGGGTGGCCCCTCCTGTATTTTTGGGTCCCTGGTATTCCTGTCATGAAGCACTTCTTTTGCTGGGGGTGGCGCTTTTTGTTTTTTGCTGTGGCAGCAGGCAGCAAGGTTTATGCTGATTGCCAGTATTACCAGTATTTTGAGTATGCGCATTGTTTTTATTTTTAGCCTTATAGCAGGCGTTACAGTTCCCTTTTTTGTAAGATGCAATAAGACCCCGGAAGGTTTGCTAAGTTAATGCTACCATGTATCTACCGATGCACCCAGCCAGGCCATCATTCCCATACCGGTTTCTATTGCTGCTTCATTAATATCAAAAACCGGGGTATGTACATTGCGTATATTATTGGGATCGCCCATTACGCCCAGTCTGTAAAAGCAGCCAGGTATTTTCTGGGTATAATATCCAAAATCTTCTGCTCCCAGACGTATCTCTGTTTCTCCTACATTATCTGCACCAATATATTCAATAGCCTTTTTAGTAGCTATACTGGTTAATGCTTCATTATTAAATACAGTAGGATAGCCTATATCTATATGCAGATCCAGCTCGCCACCCATTGATTGTACCAGGTTTTCCGCCACTGTTTTAATGTGCTTATGGGCTTCAAACCGCCATGCTTCATCCATAGCGCGAAAAGTGCCCATCAGCCGCACCTCTTCCGGGATAACATTAGTAGTGGTGCCGCCGTTAAATGCTGTTATGGATAGTACGGAAGGGTTCAGGGGGTTTTTTCTCCGGCTGATAATTTGCTGCAATGCAATTACAAGATGCGATGCAATAAGTATAGGGTCTATTGTCGAATGGGGAGCAGCAGCATGGCCGCCTTTTCCTTTTATGGTAAAATACAGTTCATCGGCACTGGCCATTACCTTACCACCCCTGAAACTTACTTTCCCTGTTTCGAGGGCCGGGTGTACATGCAGCCCGAAAATGGCCGATGGCGCAGGATTTTCTAAAACACCTTCATTGATTAAGAGGCTGGCTCCGCCGGGATTTTTTTCTTCGCCGGGCTGAAATATCAGCTTCACGGTGCCTTCCCATTCGTCTTTCAATTCTTCCAGGATTTTTGCAGCACCTAAAAGGCAGGCCGTATGTACATCATGACCGCAGGCGTGCATTACTCCTTCATTAACCGACCGGTAGGGCACTTTATTAGCCTCCGTAATAGGAAGGGCATCCATATCAGCACGAAGTGCTATTATTTTTTTACCAGGATTTTTCCCTTTTATTAACCCGATGACACCAGTTTGTGCCTTTATTTCGAATGGTATATTTAATTCAGCCAGTTTTTGCTGAATAAAAGCTGAAGTGTTAAACTCCTGGTAGCTCAGCTCGGGATGGGCATGCAGGTGCTGCCTTATGCTGATAAACTCAGGAGCATATTTTTTTGCAAGGGATTGTATTTTTCCAATCATCAGGCAAACGTACAGAAAAATTTTTATGCAGATGGAAAGCACAGGGTCTGACCGTCACGGTCTAACCCGTAAAATTCATAGCTGAGTCTCACGACAGGCATTGTGTATGGACCGTGGACTCAGTGTCATACGTACGAAGCTCTCAAAAGGAGTGCCAGCCTGTCCAAGGGACTCCTTTCGGAGAGCTTGTCGAAGACTAACTTTGGTTATCAATATTTCGTCAAGCTCAATATGACAACCAAATTAACTTTTGACAGTCACTGGAGAGTTCCGTTTATATAGGCTGCCATATAGCCGGGACGATGAGCCGAGCCCCGTATAAGCGGGGTAAACTGTGGCAAAACCGCTGCCACCTGTTTATCTGCCGGGTAAATAAACCGGATGTGATTTAATCTTCCGTTTCGTTTTCTTCAGGTTTTACTTCAACTGTATCGTTCATGATAAAAATGTTGCCGGGGAATACGGAGGCCATTCTTTTTTGATAAGCCTGGGCATCGTTCCTGGAAGTAAAATTACCGGCTTTTACTTTATAATAAGGCGCCTGGTACCACATATAGGCTTTAAGCTCCGGGAAGTTGGTCAGTACCTTTGTACGCGCAGCAATGGCTTCTGCGCGGTTGGTGCTGCTCACTACAAGCAGCCTGTAACCTTTGGCAGTTCTGCGTTTGGCAGTGTTGCGGGTAGAAAGGTCGTTGGCTTCGGCCTGCTTTTTTAGTAATATATCAATGCGGGGATCTTTATAAACGTTAACACTGCCCGTTGTCTGGGCCAGCAAACCGGAGGTGAAAAAAAGCATTGGAACTAACGGCAGAAATTTCATCATTTATTCTATTTATTTTTCTTAGATTAGTTTTTTTGTTAAAACGTTGCTTTTACAAAATTAACAGAACCCGGGCAATTGCAGGGTCAAAAATACTTAAAACATTTTTTATGAATGACAGCACTGAAGTGATTGGATATATGGCCACCTTCATTCTTGTACTATCTTTTTTGCCCCGGAACATCAAATATATCAGGAGTATCAATTTTTTTGCCTGTGTGCTTTTTGTTGTGTACGGAATTTTGCTGGGATTTAAATGGCCCATTATTTTGAGTAACGGTGCTATAGCGCTCATTCAGCTGTATTATTTATATTTTAGCAGGAAAACAAGCGATATAAAGTGAGTTTGTAACCTGCAACCTGTCAACTTATCCTATTTTTGCGCCATTATAATAATGATGCAAATCCAACCCGCTGTTGCAATAGTTATTTTAAACTGGAATGGTAAAAAATACCTCGAAGAATTTTTACCGTTTTTGTTTACTACCACGTATCCCCGGTACAGGGTGATTGTGGCAGATAATGGCTCTGCTGATGATTCCTTGTCTTTTTTGGAGGAGACCTATCCTTCCATAGAAATTATAAAGCTTGATGATAACTATGGCTTTGCCAAAGGATATAATATAGCATTGAAGCAGGTG
>DAOLFI010000354.1:0-4498 GCA_035326385.1 Niabella sp. | reverse complement strand
GATAAGATTAACAGCACGGCAAATACTTTCATCATCCTCCCCCACGGCAACAATATTATGGCTGTCGTGTGCAACAGAGGAAGCCAGAGCGCCCTGTTTCAATCCAAGATTTTTAATAAAGGCTGCGGCTACGGGAGCATTGAAATAACGGTTTACCACCACTATTTTTAAGATATCATTATCCGTGTTGCTTACAATATTGCCGTTTTGGATTTTAGGGGTTACAAAAAGCTTGTTGGTAATTAGTTGTCCGTCCAGGGCTTCAATAACAGGAATGTTTTTATCATCTGTTGCCGGAACAGCAAAATTCTGTGGCGACTTAGACGCACAGTTGAAATTATTAATAATATCAGAAGGCTGCGAAACAATAAGGCTTGCTCCATTTTCTGCAATTAGTTGCCCGTTAATATAAGTTTTTGTTACCTTGAAACTTTGCAGATCTTCAACCAGTATAAGATCTGCAGGATCGCCAATCCGCAATTGACCAACGTCTAATTTATAATGCTTAACCGGATTTACACAGGCAGCTAGCAGTACATTAAATACATCAATCCCCTTAGCAACGGCTCTTGCACAAAGATCATTGATATGTCCTGCTACAAGGCTGTCAGGGTGCTTGTCATCGCTGCAAAACATAATCTGATCCGGATACTCGTTCAGCAGGTGTATCAAAGCTTCAAAATTTTTGGCAGCGCTTCCTTCCCTGATCAGGATTTTCATACCATATTTTAATTTTTCCAGCGCTTCTTCGGCAGTAAAACATTCATGATCTGTGCTGATGCCGGCATTGATATATTTTTTTGCGTCATCTCCACGTAAACCGGGAGCGTGCCCATCAACCGGTTTTCCTAAATCCTGTGCGGCTTTTATTTTTTGTATCACTTCGGGGTCTTCATGCAGCACCCCCGGAAAATTCATCATTTCGCTCAGGTATTTGATCTCTTTCCGCTGTAACAAGGCTTTTACATTGTCAACGCCCAGGGTTGCCCCTGCCGTTTCAAATGTAGTGGCAGGCACACAACTGGGTGCACCGAAATTGAATTTGAAAGGGACGGTTTTGCCATTTTTGATCATGTATTCCACCCCTCTCATACCACATACATTAGCAATTTCGTGTGGGTCGCTGACTGTAGCCACTGTGCCATGTACTACAGCCAGCCTGGCAAACTCCGAAGGAATAAGCATGCTGCTTTCAATATGTACATGACTGTCAATAAATCCTGGAATAATAAAGCAGGCGCCCTGTAGGGAATTCTCAAGCTTATTAATAGCCGTTATTTTCCCATCTGATATAACTATCTCAGCCGGAAATATTGTCCGCTGTTGTATATCTACATAATTACCGGTTACAGAAAACACTTAGTAAGATTTTGTTATGAAGAGATCTTCGCCATTAAAACAGGCTGCATGAAACAAACCGATATGAAATTTTTCAGGCTTAAATTACACAACAGAAGCATGAAAAATTTCATCCCCGCCTGACCACAATAGATATTTTTAATAGTAGTCGGGCAGGAAAGATTCCTCTTGTCCAAAAACAATAATAAATATACAAGAGAAATCTAACTATAATTTTTTTTGCATAAAAATGCCATTGTAGCCTTAACGGGTACATAAAAAATTACCGGTGCAGTGTATATAAGTGATGAATCAGTTGGTCTGTAAACCTTCTTCAAGCTCCGTGACTAGTTGCTGCAGGTGATTTTCTATCCAGTCGGGAACAGGTTGTTTGAAGCTTAAAGCCCATTGATTGTCACTGTCTTTGGTAAGCCTGAAAAACAAACGGTTTCCCCTGTCGTCTGCTGTGTCAATATCAAAAACATAATCACCCGCGTTATTATTTTTTTTGAAATTAAACTCTCGTAACCTGTCGTTGATTTTAACCAGCCTGCTAAAATGTATAATTTTTATAAATGAAGTATGCATTTGTCGAAAAAGATATTTTTTGTACCCATCAAATATTATACCGTTCAAATATATTTTAAAAAGTATAATATTGGAGAAAGGGCCATTAAGCCGTCTAAGATAAAGTAAAATAAATAATCGTTTTTGGTTTTTGTAGCATTCGTATAGAGGGCAAAGGTTAACATGGTAGGAATCAATAAAATAAAATTATCCACAAAACCAAGTTGGGATAACCAGGCCAGCTGTAACACGGAAAGTATATTCAGGATAATAACCCCGTTAAATATTTTTTTTATTCTTTGGTGTGACAACAGAGTAACCAGGCTTTTGACCCCTGTAGCTTTATCATATTCTTTATCCCGCAAGTCAAACAATATGCAGATGGGGAAAATTAGGGTAAACCTGTTTATAAAAAAGCATACATGCTGCCATTGCAGCGGCTCTTTCACAATTAAAAAAGGCAGGAAAGAGGTGATGTAGGTCCACATAAGCGCCAGCAGAATGGTTTTGCCTAATATTAATTTTTTTAAGGACGCAAAAGGACGAAAGGGAAATTTAGGTGCTGTGTAGAGCAGGGTTAAAAATATGGCCGGCAGTATCCACTTTATATAACCAAGCTCCTGCAACAGAAATATACCGCATCCAATAGAACTGATTATGAAAAAGGCAGCGTGCACCCGTTTGTTTTTTGCCAGCCAAGAAGTACGGCTTGCTGTGGTTTCTGTAGTTTCATCAGTTAAATACCAGTGTATGCTGTAGCTTGCAAGCGTAGAAAAAAATAAGAAACCGGCAAACTGCCCGGGGATCCATCGTGCCGAAAGAAGAAGGGTGCTGTATGCGGCCATCAGCACGGCACATAAGGCAATAAAAATATTGCTGAAAATGATAAAGTCGAAAAACTTTCTGTTATATGATGCACTCAATTAGAATTACTTTTGCTACTCAAAAATATTCAAAAATTAAATGGATACCGGCAAAAGCCTTATTGACGATGTGTTTAAGGGTGGTTTTGATTTTAATGAGACCAGCCTTAAAGTATTCCGGTTTCAATATGATAATAACAGCATTTATAAAAAGTATGTGGATGCGTTAGGCGTGAAGGTGTCGCAAGTTCAAACGCCTGTGCAAATTCCGTTTTTACCGATCCGTTTTTTTAAAACGCACCAGGTTATAACCGGCAGCTTTAGCCCTGAATTGATTTTTGAAAGCAGCGGTACTACCGAAACAGTTAATAGCAGGCACCTGGTAAAAGATGCCGGTATTTACGAAGAAAGTTTTTTTTCCTGCTTTAACCGCTTTTACGGAAATGTAAAAGATTGGTGTGTACTGGGCCTGTTACCTTCTTATCTTGAAAGAAAAAACTCTTCACTGGTTTATATGGTGCAGCAGCTGATTGAAAAAAGCGGGCACGAAAAAAGCGGTTTTTACTTATATGATTTTTACCAGCTTGCACATACTTTATCTGCCCTGAAAGAGCGCGGCCAACAAACCTTGCTGATTGGCGTAACCTTTGCCCTGCTTGACTTTGCCGAAAAATATAAGATGCCTTTACATAATACAATAGTAATGGAAACCGGTGGTATGAAAGGGAGGAGGGAGGAAATGATAAGGAATGAAGTGCATGATATTTTGAAAGAGGCATTTTCGCTGAATGCCATACATTCTGAATACGGAATGTCTGAGCTGTTATCCCAGGCTTATTCTAAAGGTAACGGTATTTTTCAAACCCCACCATGGATGCGTATTTTATTGCGGGACGAAGAAGATCCTTTGACCCTAAAGAATAGCGCAACAGACAAGGTCCGCGGACTTATCAATGTGATAGACCTGGCCAATATTTACTCCTGCAGTTTTATTGCTACCGATGACCTGGGCGTTTTATACTCTGATGACCACTTTGAGGTTACCGGGAGAATGGATAACAGTGACCTGAGAGGTTGCAGTTTATTAGCCCTATAGCTAATAAACCACCGCTTAGGTCCAGGATGTTCAAAGGTTGTGTTTCATGAACTAACTACACATTAAACCTGAAGTGCATAATATCTCCGTCTTTCACAATATATTCTTTGCCTTCAATTCTTAATTTTCCTGCTTCACGGCAAGCTGCTTCGCTTTTATATTGCAGGTAATCTTCAAAGGCAATTACTTCTGCTTTAATAAACCCTTTTTCAAAATCGGTATGAATCACGCCTGCACACTGAGGAGCTTTCCAGCCTTCATGGAAGGTCCAGGCGCGCACCTCCTGTACTCCTGCGGTAAAATAAGTATTTAAGCCTAACAGTTTATAGGCAGAACGGATCAGGCGGTTCAATGCAGGCTCTTTCATCTGGTATTCTTCCATGAACAAAGCCTTATCATCCGGGTCCTCCATTTCAGATATCTGGGCTTCAATACTATTGTTCATCACAATGATTTCAGCACCTTCCTCTTCCGCTACCTTCTTTAATGCTTCGGAATACTTGTTGCCGGTGTGCATGGATGGCTCGTCAACATTAGCCACATACAGCACGGGTTTATTGGTGAGTAAAAACAGGTCGGCAACAGCCAGCTTTGCTTCTTTACTCAGATCCAGCGAACGAATGCTTTTTCCCTG
>DAOLFI010000353.1:0-4500 GCA_035326385.1 Niabella sp. | reverse complement strand
TGAATATATCCAGAATGTTAGCGTCATCGTCAAAAACAAGTATTGTCTTGTGATTCATAAATCTATTGTTTAGTATTAAGCTGATTAATAAAAGAAGCCATATTTTCCGGCTTTAATATTTCATGTACCTGCATGCCAAGCAGTACCTGCCTGGGCATATATTTTACCTCTGCTGTGTCTGGATCCTGCAAAAGGATTGTTCCTCCATACCTGACCACGCTACGCATTCCTTCTACCCCATCATTGTTAGCCCCGGATAATAACAGGGCCGTAGTACCAGTCTTAAAAATATAGGCAGCAGAACGAAAAGTAACATCAATTGAAGGCCTGGAATAGTTTACTTTTTCTGAAAGATCCACTATCACGTGCTCCCTATCTTCAAATAAAAGGTGGTAGTCCGGTGGCGCCAGGTAGATGCAGCTACGACGGATATTAAGTTTATCATACGCTTCAACTACCGGCAAGCTGCTGTACGCCCTGAGTAACTCTTCCAGGACATTTTCGCTGCCCGCTTTCCTGTGTAAAACAATTACAATGGGGAACGAAAGGGCTGTATCCAGGTAAGGAAGCACTTTTAAAAGCACGTGAATGCTGCCTGCAGAACCGCCTATCAATAATATTCCCGTTTGTTTGTAATAATTTTTCATCAGGATTCAGGACTGATTTTTTTCCATATTTTTTCATTGTTCCACTGCCTGTATTTATGATCCAGGTCGGAAAACCGGATGGTTTCTTTTGCTCCTAACGCAAGATAGCCTAATGGCTGCAGGCTGTCATCAAATAATTTAAAAACGCTGTTCTGAAGGTCTTTGTCAAAATAAATGAGCACGTTCCTGCACAGGATCAGCTGAAATTCATTAAATGAAGCGTCAGATACAAGATTATGCGTGGAAAAAATCATTTTTGTATTAAGCTCCGAATGAAACCTTACCCTGTCGTATTGGGATACGTAATAAGATGAAAGATCTTTAGTGCCCCCGGAAAGGATATAATTTTCAGCATATTGCTTCATAGGACCAGCAGGAAAAATACCTTTTGACGCTTTTTCCAATGCTCCCGGGTTAATGTCAGTGGCATAAATAAGTGACCTCTCATAGAGGCCGGTTTCCTTTAACAGGATGGCCAGTGAATAAACTTCTTCACCTGTGGAACATCCTGCAATCCAGATGCGTATAAACGGGTGGGTGCCCAGTACCGGCAATATATCTTTTCTTAATGTTTTATAGAAATGCGGATCCCGGAACATCTCAGTAACATTTACCGTTATTTCTTCTATAAAATGCGGTAAATAGGATGCATCATTAATAAGCCGGTACCTTAGCTCAGCAAAGCTTGTAAATTTATCTATTATACAAATCCTGTTCAGGCGTCTTTTAAGGGAAGCTTTGCTATATTGTGTAAAGTCATAGTCATATATCCTGAAAATATCTTTTAGTAGTATTTCCATTTCTGCATCTTTAACAATATCCGGCTCCATCATTTATAACCATTTTTCGATTATAGCTACCAGTTTATCTACATCTATAGGTTTTGCAATGTATTCATCTGCTCCGGCTACCAAACATTTTTCTTTGTCTCCATTCATCGCATTTGCAGTAACAGCAATGATCGGGATAGTGGCATGCTGACCGGAAGAACGAATTTTCCTGATTGTTTCATATCCATCCATCTCCGGCATCATCATGTCCATCAATATCAATCCTATTCCAGGATCAGATTGCAGAACAGATAGTCCTTCTACCGCACTTTGGCAAGAGATATAATTATATTTCCTGGCTTTTAGCGTTAATTGCAGCGCAAATATATTACGGCTGTCATCATCAATAATCAAAATTGTTCGTGCTTTGCTCATCTTTTTTTTCATTAATTTTCATACATCCAAACGCGTAAAAGAGACAGAAGCTGGTCTTTATCTACAGGTTTGGAAATATAATCTGATGCTCCCGACTGTATACACTTTTCCCGATCGCCAGTCATGGCCTTTGCCGTAATGGCAATAATAGGTATTTTAGAATAGCCCGGGGTTTTTCTGATGCGCTGCATGGTCTCATAACCATCCATTTCAGGCATCATCATATCCATCAGAATAACTGAAATTTCAGGATGAAGATGCAGCTGCTGCAACGCTTCTTTACCGTCTGTGGCAGAAATCACTTTCACCTGGTAATCTTCCAGTGTTTTAGTGATTGAAAAAATATTTCTTATATCATCATCTGCAATCAATACTGTTTTGCCTTTTAATATTTCGACAAGAGATCCGGGTTTGGTTATTTTTCTTTTTTCAGGCTCTGTGTTTTCTTCTATCAGATGGAGGAATAGCCCCACTTCATCAAGCACCCGTTGGAAAGAATGAGCTGTTTTAATAACGATAGAATCTGCATATTGCTTGATCCGCAATTCTTCTGCATGAGAGAGCTTATTACCGGTAAAAATAATAATAGGTAGGTTTTCAAGCCCCTGTTCCCGCTTAATCGCTTCCAGTATTTCATAACCTGTTTTATCCGGAACACCCATATCAAGAATCACACAATTTACCCTGTCTGACAATAAAGAGGTAATACTATCCTGTACATTATTTTTGATTTCTGATGTAATGTTAAAGTTGCCAAGAAAGTAAGAAAGCGCTGTAGCATGCATGGTATTCTCTTCTACAATAAGCACTTTCCTGGGATTATTGGTGAGCGCATCTTCTATTTTTTTAAAAACTTCTCCAAGTTGTTCCAAAGCGACCGGCTTATTGATAAAGTCGATGGCTCCTTTCATGAGGCTTTCTTTTTTTGCATGCATGGATGACATAACGTGTACCGGGATATGACGGGTTTTAGGGTTGTTCTTAATTTCATCCATCACTTCCCATCCGTTTTTTACCGGCAGCTGAATATCCAGCAAAATAGCAAGCGGCTGGTATTGCTCTGCTGCCTGTGCCGCTATATCTCCTCTTACAATAACAATCCCTTTATAACCCTGCTGGTTACTGTATTTTAAAAGAGCACTGGCAAAATGTATATCATCTTCAACAATTAATATTACTTTATCCCTGGTTTGAATATTATTTCTGTCATCAGCTATCTCTTCGGGTATATCCACAACAGTTAACTGCTGTTTCTCCTGCACCGGTAACATAGAGCTATCGCCGGTTACCGGGGATGCGTCACCCAACCCCAGCGTTGCAGGAATGGTAAGTGTAAAGGAGCTGCCTGCTCCGGGCATACTTTCTACTGTTATTTCGCCTCCAAGTAAACGGGCAAGCTCGCGGCTTATGGAGAGTCCAAGTCCGGTACCACCAAACTTGCGCCTGGTGGATCCGTCTGCCTGCTGAAAAGCTTCAAATATAATTTTCTGGTTTTCTTCACTGACGCCGATACCTGTGTCCCGTACAACAAACTGCAGGTGACCTATGATACCAGGAGATGGCGCTATATTTAAAGAAACTTTACCGGTTTGCGTGAATTTTATGGCGTTAGAAAGCAGGTTACGTAATATCTGTTCCAGCCTTTGCCGGTCGGTTACAAGCTCGTTGCCGGTTTCCGGCGCCACATCAATCGAGAAATGAAGGCCTTTGGAGTTGGCAAGTGGCTCAAACATATTTAGCAGATCCTTTTTCAGTACTTTTATAGGAATATCCTGGCAATCCAGCTCCATCTTCCCGGCTTCGATTTTAGATAGATCAAGTATTTCATCAATAAGGCTCAACAAACTGCTACCGGAGCTTTGAATCACTTTGGCTGATTCCACCTGGTCTTCATTGAGGTTCTTATCTGTATTTTCCGCCATAAGCCTGGATAATAACAGTATGGAATTTAAAGGGGTTCGTAATTCATGGGACATGTTGGCCAGGAACTCTGATTTGTACTTAGTGCTCAATTCAAGTTCTTCCGCCTTTTTTTGTATTTCCCTGTTCCGAATGCCAATAAGTTCGTTTTTTTCTTCCAGCATTTTGGAGCGCTCTTCCAGCTCCTGGTTAGATTGTAATAATTCTTCCTGCTGTACGCGCAGCTCTTCCTCAGAGGCCTGTAATTTTTGGGTTTGTGCCTCAAGCTCAGCATTTAGATTTTCGAGCTCAGCATGTTGTGCCTGTAACTCTTCCGCCTGTGCCTGTGTTTCTTCCAAAAGCATTTGCACATGTTTTCTGCCTCTTGCTGCCAGCACTTCAAGGGCAATGATGTTACAGGCGTCCTGGAGAAAACTAATTTCCAAATCTCCGAAATGTTCCTGGCTACCCAGCTCAATTACACCCATGCACTGTTTGTTAACAAGCAGGGGCAACCATATCAGGTTGCTTACCTTAATTTGTCCGGTGGAGCAGGTAATCACGTAATCCGAAGCAGATAGATCTTCAAGTTTTTTCAATTTTTTGCTTTCAAAAACCTGGCCTACCATTCCTTCGCCCGGCGCATATTGCGTTTTCATATAGGTTTCCAATGCATGAGCACCTTTTAATTGCAACAGGTCATTATGGATAAGATAAATAGCTCCATTAAAATATTTTCCATAATTCAC
>DAOLFI010000352.1:0-4513 GCA_035326385.1 Niabella sp. | reverse complement strand
TATAGCCATGAGGCTGGAACCAGGCTATCACTTTGTTTGCTACAGGCTGGCAGCTCCGGATAGCGGCAGCGCATTTTACAGGATTGTGTGCAAAATCATCTACCACCCATACGCCATTTTTATTACCTAAAACCTGGCAGCGCCTGTAAATGCCTTCATAATGCTTTAATGCCTCACTGGCTGTTTTTACAGGTACGCCTGCCTGTACGGCTGCGGCTACAGCCGCTACAGCATTTTCCATATTATGACGGCCCGCTACATTCATTTCAAAATCTTCATTATTGATTGTAAAAGAAATATGGAAGCCTTTTTGCAGGAAGGTTCCTGCAATAAATCCGGCGCCCGGTTTGTTCTCTTCTGTTTCAAAATCATTTATAAGATTTACAGACAGTTTTTTTGCGTGTTCGTTGGACTGGTTTACAATAAAGAAGCTGCTGTTATTTCTGAATGTTTCAAATATTTTCATCAGCTCATCCAGTTCTTTATGATCTTTCTCTATGTTCAGCAATAAGCCAATGGCAGGATGGTATTGAACAATAGAGCCATCGCTTTCATCAGCTTCAATTACCAGCCACTCGCTGCTGCCCACAAAAGCATTGCCTATTTTTCCTTTTTTAATAAGGCTTACCAAGCCGGCACCACTTATAATGGATGGAGATAAACCTGCATAAGTCATAATGTCGAACAGCATGGCAGTGGTAGTGCTTTTACCGCTGGTGCCGCCCACTGCTATTGTTTTTTTGCTTGCTGCTATTAAAGCCAAAAGCTCTGAGCGTTTAATAACAGGAATACCCAGCTCTTTTGCCTTTTTAATTTCAATAACGGTATCTTCAATAGCGGTGGAAGCTACTATGAGGTCTGTCTCGGGAGTAATGCCGCTGCCATCCTGCAGGTAGCATGTAATGCCTTCGGCTTCCAGCTTCTCTTTGATATCGCCGGCCTTGCCTTCGTTAAAGAAACGGTCGCTGCCGCTAACGCTCATGCCTGTTCCCTGTAAATATTGCGCAATAGCGCTCATACCCGCTCCGGCCACGCCTATAAAAAAGGGTGCTTTTATATTTTGTAGATTGATGTTCATGCTTATAAATGATTGAAGCAAATGTGCAAAGAAATTTTGCAATAAACGTGTACAATATCTAAAAAATCTATATTTGCCAAATTCAACAGTTACTATGAGCAATAATTTTAACCCTGACAAACAGCATACGTTAAAAAAATCAGTAAGCATCAGCGGCACAGGCCTGCATACAGGTATCCTGGCCGATGTTACGCTTAAACCGGCTAATGCAGGCTTTGGGTTCCAGTTTCAAAGAGTGGACCTGCCTCATAAACCGGTTATTAAAGCTGATTGCGACCTGGTAACAGATACCAGCCGTGGTACCACGCTTGAAGCCAATGGCGCTAAAGTAAGTACGGTGGAGCATTTGCTGGCCGCCCTCGTAGGTATGGGTATAGATAACTGTCTTATTGAAATTAACGGTCCCGAAGTGCCAATCATGGACGGAAGCTCCATGCCGTTTATTGAAATTATTGAAGAGGCAGGAGTGGAGGAGCAGAATGCTGCCAAAGCCTGGTATTCGATTGATGAGAATCTGTATCTTACAGATGAGGAAAAAAGGGTGGAAATGGTGATCATGCCTGCGCGCGAATACCAGATCACAACGCTTATTGATTTTAACTCGCCGGTATTGGGCACGCAGCATGCCGAGCTGAAAACGATGAGGAATTTTAAGGATAAAATTTCAACCTGCCGTACTTTCTGCTTTCTGCATGAGCTGGAAATGCTGCTGGAGCATAACCTGATTAAGGGCGGGGATGTAAATAATGCTATTGTGGTAGTTGATAAGCCTGTGGGTGAGGAAGAGCTGGGCAGACTGAAGAAAATATTCAAAAAGGAAAATATTGAGGTGAAAAGTGAAGGCTATCTGAATAACCTTGAGCTGCGATATCCCAACGAGCCGGCAAGGCATAAACTGCTGGATATTGTGGGCGACCTGGCTTTGATAGGCTACCCGGTTAAAGGCCGCGTTATAGCCAACCGCCCGGGGCATAGCACCAATGTGGCTTTTGCCCGGATGATCAAAAAGCATATCAAGGCCAATAAGCATATTAAAGATGTGCCTAACTACGATCCGTCTGCCCAGGCTGTTTACGACCTGCAATACATTGAAAAAACATTGCCCCACCGTTTCCCGTTTTTACTGGTTGATAAGATCGTGGAGCTGACAGATGAAAAGATAATCGGGATTAAAAATGTTACTTTTAATGAGTGGTTCTTCCAGGGACATTTTCCCAATAACCCTGTAATGCCTGGTGTGCTGCAAATAGAGGCTTTGGCGCAGTGTGGTGGTATCCTGGCCATCAATATGGCGGGAGAAGGGCAATACGACACCTATTTCCTTAAAATTGATAACTGCAAGTTCAAGCAAATGGTGCGCCCCGGCGATACTATGATCCTGAAAATGGAGCTTACCGCACCTATCCGACGTGGTATTTGCGAAATGCGCGGAACGGTATATGTTGGTAATAAGGTGGCTACCGAGGCTGATTTAGTAGCACAGATCGTAAAGCGCTGAGGCTGAAGTGTATATAATTCTTCGGAACATAAAAATTTTGCTATGAAGTTTGGGTATGTAATATTTGGTGCATTGCTGATAGCTGGTTTTATTTCCTGCAAAAAAGAAAAAACCGATGATTCGGTTGAAGGCAGGTTCCAGGGAAGCTGGATAGAAAGCAGTGCTAAGAAGGTAACACTGGTAGTTACCAAAGATCCCCGCGGTGATGCCAATACCCCCAACCTGTTTTTACACCTCGGGTCAACAGGTTATCCCTTTGTTTACAGGTTCAACAGCTCTGGTGACTCCATCTATTTATCCTCTTCTGAGGGACTTAACCAACCTTATAAAATCACTTTTGCTGAAAAATCATTTACCATAAAAAAATTCCATTCAGCCCTGCCCGATTCAGAGCAGCTAACGTTCAATAAAATAGATTAATACCCGGCCTGCTGTAGCCTGCTGCAACGGGGTTTGCACTACATATTCACATTTCAATTTAAAGCCGCATAAACGCTCATTTTTTCGTAGATTTGCCCATTGCCATAAAGGCATCATTTTTACGTATTTTAAAGAATTATGAGCGAAGAAATAAAGGAAGTTGAAGTAGTTGAAAAACCCGCTTACGGCGCGGATAGTATTCAGGTTTTGGAAGGGCTGGAAGCGGTACGTAAACGCCCGGCCATGTATATTGGCGATATTGGTGTAAAGGGCCTTCACCACCTGGTTTATGAGGTAGTAGATAACTCTATTGACGAAGCGCTTGCAGGCCACTGTAAAAATATAGACGTTACTATTCATGAGGATAACTCGATCTCCGTTCAGGACGACGGGCGTGGTATTCCTACCGGTATCAATAAAAAAGAAAATAAATCGGCGCTGGAAATTGTAATGACCGTATTACACGCCGGTGGTAAGTTTGATAAAGACAGCTACAAGGTATCGGGAGGTTTGCACGGTGTGGGTGTAAGCTGCGTGAACGCTTTAAGTACCCGTATGGTGACTACCGTGCAGCGTGAAGGAAAGATCTTTGAGCAGGAGTACCGCATTGGTGTGCCGCAGTATGATGTAAGGGAAATAGGTGTTTCGGATAAGACCGGTACCCATCAGCATTTCTGGCCCGATAACTCTATTTTCATTGTTACTGAATATAAGTTCGATATACTGGAGGGAAGGCTGCGTGAACTGTCTTACCTGAACAAGGGCATCCGTATTACCCTTACAGATCTCAGGGAAAAGAACGAAAACGGGGAAGTGCTTAGCAAAACCTTTTACAGCGAAGGCGGTATTACTGAATTTGTGGAAATGCTGGATAAAAGCGCGGGCCGTACTCCATTGATCCCTAATGTATTAAGTGTAGATGGCCATGACGAGAACACTAATGTTGCCGTAGAAGTAGCGCTTACTTACAATGATTCATTCAGCGAGCATATTTACTCCTATGTGAACAATATCAATACCATTGAAGGGGGAACGCATGTTACCGGTTTCAGGCAGGCGCTTACAAGGGTATTTAAAAACTATGGCGATAAAAATGGCTTCTTTGAAAAAGCCAAAGTTTCGATAGAAGGGGATGATTTCCGTGAAGGGTTAAGCGCTATCATTTCGGTGAAAGTGCCGGAACCCCAGTTTGAAGGACAAACCAAAACCAAGCTTGGTAACAGCGAGGTAAGCGGTGTGGTACAAACTACCGTGGCCCGTGTGCTGGAAGTATTTTTGGAAGAAAATCCAAATCCGGCCCGCCGCATCATCGAAAAAGTGGTGCTGGCCGCCACAGCCCGCAATGCCGCCCGCAAAGCCCGCGAAATGGTGCAGCGCAAAGGTGCGCTCACTGGCAGCGGATTGCCCGGCAAACTCGCTGACTGCGCCAGCCGCAGCCCGGAAGAGAGCGAAGTGTTCCTTGTGGAGGGCGACTCCGCAGGTGGCACTGCCAAACAAGGCCGCGACCGCCATACACA
>DAOLFI010000351.1:0-4513 GCA_035326385.1 Niabella sp. | reverse complement strand
ACCCATGTTATAGAATAAGTGCCGTCGCATCAACCGCAGGGACATGTCTTAACGAGTATCCTTACGTGTGGATTTCTTGCTGGGCTCGAAATGACGGTTACTTATCAGAAAACCGGAAAGATCTGAAACTGGCATCACTCTATCGCTGCCAATTCTTTATCCAGTTCCAGCGCTTTAGGGAAAAGGATATTATTTTCCAGGTGAATATGCTGATGCAGGTCTTCTTCAAACTCTTTCATTTTTTCAAACAGGTAAGTGTACGAGTTGCAGGCATCTTCAGGTAAAGCATAATCATTCGTCAGTTTACGGAAATATGTAAGGTCTTCTCCCGCAATTCCATGCTCTTTTTGCATCATAAGAATCGGCTGCTTAATAAAGCCCGGGGCCGTAGAAGCGCTGTGAGAAGCATCTTTTTTTCTTGCCACTGTTTCTTTGATAGCAGGAAAAAGTATCTTCTCTTCTTTTTCCGTATGGTTCAGTAAATCCTGTAAAAAATGCTGTACGCTTTGCACCAGCTTATTCAGCTCAGGATGAGTATCTCCGTGGCGTTGCGCCACTTTTACAGCCAGCCCGTAAATAGTTTCTGCATTTTCTTTTACATAGCGGTGATGCGTGTTTACAATATAATCTGCCAGGAAATCCAGGTCCCATTTGTTATAATCCTGCGAAGGCGACAGTGGCCTGGCTTCTGCCGAGTTTAGTGCCGACTTTAATTCCTCTTCGGTTATACCAGCCTCCTCGCTCGCTTCCTTAAGCGTTTTATTTCCTCCGCAGCAAAAATCAATTCCCTTTTGTTTAAAGATCTCTGCTTTGCGAATGTCTTTTGCCGCTATCTCGCCCACCGTTTCACCGGTAGCCGTTTCGGGCCTTTTTGCAATACGCACTTCCCACCATTGAGGTCCGCTTTTTAAATACTCCCAGGTAAAAATATTTCCTCTTTCGCCTAAAAGCTGGTAGTATAAGGGTTTGGGGTCATGGTCATTTTCTATCACAAAGCCCTCACCCGGCTCCAGCTCATCAAAATGCTCAAAAATAGTGGGATGCTTCAGCCTGGGCTCAATCCCTGTTACGTCAAGTGTTGCTGCTCTTATCATTGTTTTAATATTTAATAAATAAAAATCATTTAAGAAGTCACATTTCATTATAATTAAGATATTAATACCTTTTTATCTTAATTTATTATATAAAGAAAACTATTCCCGCTTTAACAGTAACGGAGAGCTTTCCTCCCATGTTTGAAACTGTTCCAAAGTAGCAGACCTATAAATACCATAAATAGCAGTCCTGGCTTTTTTATACTGATCGTGTATAGGACAGGGATTTTTCTCTGAACAATAATTCAATCCTACACCGCAGCCCTTGAATACCTTATCACCATCTATTGCAATAACAATATCTGCCAAAGAACGTTTGGCATTTTTCTCATCAATAAAAAAGCCGCCATACCGGCCTTTAGATGATTGAAGAAAGCCCTGCCTGCTTAAGCCCTGTAAAATTTTCCCTATAAAAAGTTCCGGGGAGCCAATATTTTCCGAGATCTCTTTAATATTTATCATATTCCTGCTCTTTGAATGTTGGGCAACGTAGATCATCGCCCGTAAAGCATATTCGCATGTTTTTGACAACATAAATGATAAATTTCTCCCGTAATTTCAAATAAAGGTACACCGTTTATCCAATTAAGACAAATTTATCTTAATTAAAACAATAAAATGCTTCACATAAAAAAGACAGATAATAATTGAACAGGCGCAAATTTCAGTAATCAAACCATCAATACTCAAAATTATGAAACTCAGACCTGTCAACTGTCATCTGTCAACTAAACTATCAATTGTCATTTCTACCTCTATGGGAATATACCCAGCTCAGCATAGGAAGTAGCCACTTTATTAATGGCTACTACATAAGCGGCAGTACGCATATCGGGGATATCGGCATTGCCTTTCCATTCCTCCATTATTTCACGGGTAGCACCAATCATGGTTTCTTCCAGCCCACTATAAACAAGATCTACCTCATCTGCCCCATGCTTGATAAATGACCTGTTCTTTTCGTCTGCACGTTTACCGGTCAGCGCCTCCATCTCCTCCAGTATGCGTGCGTTCATGCTTTCGTTGAAGCGCTTTTCCATGCGTCCATAACGGACATGGCTCAGGTTTTTCAGCCACTCAAAATAAGATACTGTAACACCGCCTGCATTCAGGTACATATCCGGCACCACCAATACTCCCTTTTGAAAAAATACTTCATCTGCTTCGGGAGTTAAAGGCCCGTTGGCAGCTTCTCCTATAATTTTAGCTTTTATACGTGGAGCATTTTCACCGTCTATCACATTTTCCAATGCTGCGGGGATCAGGATATCACAATCCAGCTCCAGTCCTGCTTTATTGCTTTCTAAATTAATAGCTCCCGGAAAATTTAAGATAGAGCCGGTTCTTTTTCTATGCTCCACCAGCTCATGTACATTAATACCATCGGGTTTTGAAATAGCGCCTTCATATTCAGCAATACCAACAATAACAGCTCCGTTTTCCATAAAGTATTTAGCTGTATGGAAACCCACATTTCCCAGTCCCTGAACTACGATACGTTTTCCTTCCACACCTGCAGTGAGCCCGCGTTTCCGCATTTCATCTTCCATAGAGCACACTTCTTTCAGGCCATAAAAAACACCTAAGCCGGTAGCCTCTCTGCGGCCGCGAACACCACCCTGAGAAACCGGTTTTCCTGTTACACATCCTGCGGCATCAATATCCTGCGGATGCATAGCAGCATAGGTATCCAGTATCCAGGCCATTTCTCTTTCTCCGGTACCATAATCAGGTGCAGGCACGTCAACGGCGGGACCTATAAAACTTTTTTTGATGAGCTCGGAGGTATAGCGTCTTGTAATTTTTTCAAGCTCATAAGGCGTATACTTTTTGGGGTCTATTTTTATACCTCCTTTTCCACCGCCAAAAGGCACATTAACAATAGCACATTTGTACGTCATTAAAGCAGCAAGCGCCATTACTTCATCCATATTCACCGACATCGAAAAGCGGATACCCCCCTTACACGGTGTTTTGTGATGCGAATGCTGGGCGCGATACGCTTCAATAACTTCTATGG
The DNA here is from genome assembly GCA_035326385.1 of Niabella sp. GTDB lineage: Bacteria > Bacteroidota > Bacteroidia > Chitinophagales > Chitinophagaceae > Niabella. Next base: position 1,399 of record DAOLFI010000351.1, on the reverse strand, counting down.
AGCCATCTTCTTTTTTAATGGGAAAGCGCATACGGTAAACAGAGTTACAGGCACTGATTTGTTCCAGCAGCCCTTTATCCCATTTGGTAAACTCGGCTGCCCTGTTGAAGCTTTTTTTAACAGCTCCAAAAAAACTGTAATTATTATCAGACATAGTTCGGATTTTTCAAATATTTGGGCAAAGTTGAAGTGAATCGTTGTTAAAAAAGGTTAATAAATATTTATATTACACCAACGGCAAGCAAATAGCAGAAACAATGGTATATAAAAACAAAGCAAGACTGTTTGATGAATCAAGCGCTAAGCCTTTGTTTCGGTGTCTTCCAGCTTTTTTACTTTTCTTTCAATTCTTACTAAATAAACAATCAATCCCAGCAAGATAATGAGCATTACTGCAATCACTACATAAATCCTCCCGCTGCTGTACATCAGGCTTTCTTTAGCCTGTGCAAAAGCCATAGCCGGGAGCAACAGTAAGAACACTAACAAAAATCTCATTGCGCTTTTATTTAATAAAATGTTTTTCTTTAATATAGTTCAATCTTATTCTGACCGTTGCAATCCAAACGCCAAGCAAGGCCCACCCGATAAACGCGGGATATTGGATCATACGCATGGCAGGGCTGGAATCTTTAAAGTTCAGGGCGGGATTACCCTCCTGTCCCGGGTGGAGGCTGGGTAAAAGCCTGGGCACCACCATAATGGTAGGGAATAACATGGCAAAAGCAAAAATATTATAAACGGCGCTGATCCGTGCTTTCTGGTCCATGTCCTGTATGGAGCTTCTCAAGATAAAATAAGCGAAATAAATAAGGAGCGCAACAGCCGTTCCTATCAGCTTGGGCTCCCTGGCCACAGCGCTGAATGAATCAAAAGCCGGGTTATTGGGATCGGCCCAGGTATAGCTGGCCCATACAGCGCCGGTGGCATATCCTAACAAACCAAAAACAATTCCTACCGAAGCATAGTTGCTGGCAGCAATATCGCTCTTTAAACTGCCCTTGCTTAAATAGCGGATAGAATGTACCAAAGAGCAGGTAAACAGCACAAACATGGCAGCCCACATACCCACATGGTAAAAAACATTCCGGATCGTTTCTCCGAGTACAGGCAGATTAGGAATTTTAACCAGTAAACCGCCAATAATGGCATATACCAATAAAATCACACAGAGAATTTTCCACCATGCCTTCTTCATACTAAAAACATCAGTTTAAGTTGATAAACACAAAAGTAAGCCGAAAGTTCATAGTTTGTCTAAAACTTATTACATTATCATTCTAAAGGCTGGAAGCTGAAAGCAAAATGCTGAAGGCTGTGTATTAATTAATAATTAAACAATCCCCTCACGTTGGCCTCCCGGCCAGTGTGTTAAGGTCACTTAATACAAATCTTATTA
>DAOLFI010000350.1:0-4515 GCA_035326385.1 Niabella sp. | reverse complement strand
TGTCTATATTTCGTCAGGCTCAATATGACAATCAAGGAGCCTTTTTGGTCAGCCCCGGCGACCGCCAATGTTTGGTGTTATCACCAATATCTTAGGTAAGCTACCAGATAAATTTTAAACAGGCTCTAAATTACGGCTCCTTTGTAACCACAGACAAATTATATTTGATCTTATTGGCTTTATGCAGCAGGTCGGCTTTTTCAGCGCTCAGGATAGTTACATGGCCCATTTTCCTGCCGGGTTTTGTTTCTTTTTTCCCATAGATATGGAAGAAGGCGTTTTCTATTTTCAGCATTTCTTCCAGTCCTTCATAGTATGCTTCACCGCTAAACCCCTCGGCGCCAATAATATTTTGCATTAACGATGGTGTTATAGCATCGGTACTGCCCAGGGGATAGTTCAACATAATGCGCCACAACATATCAAATTGCGAGCTGTAATGCGCTTCAATAGTGTGATGGCCACTGTTATGCACGCGGGGAGCTGTTTCATTTACTAAAACATCACCTTCAGGGGTTACAAACATTTCTACAGCAAAAATACCGGCCGAATTAAAATTTCTGACAGTGGAAAGAGCGATGGCTTCTGCCTTAAAATATGCTTCCCGGTCCAGCTCGGCAGGGCAAAGCTGGTAAGCCAGCAAATTGAGGCTGGGATCAAATACCATTTCCACAGGCGGATATAATGTCATCTTCCCATCTGTACCCACAGCAATCATCATGGCAATTTCCTTCTTGATATTCACTTTCTTTTCCAGTACGCTCAGCGCATCAAAACCTTTGGTTATGTCGCTTTTATCATTTATTACCTGTACTCCTTTGCCGTCATAGCCCCCTTCTGCCAGCTTATGAACAGCGGGCAAAAAGTCTGTATTTTGTGCAAGATCATGTATATTGTGTGTAAGCAGGTAAGGGGAAGTTGGGATCTTATGTTCAGCATAATAGCTTTTTTGCAATGCTTTACTGCAGATGATCCGGAGCACAGAGGGTTGGGGGAACACTTTTACACCTTCTTTTTCCAGTTGCTCCAGCGCATCAATATTCACATTTTCAATTTCAATGGTAACAGCGTCCAGCTTTTTCCCAAACGCGTACACATCATCGTAGTTTCTTATATCTCCTTTTGTAAAAAAATGGCATAAATGAGCGGCGGGGCAATGCCCGTCATTTTCCAGCACATGAGTTTCTACAGGATAATTAGCGGCTGCCTGTAACAACATACGGCCTAACTGTCCGCCACCTAAAATTCCAATTTTTTGCATGGCGCAAAGATAGGAAGGCAGGGGTTTTGCATCACCAGCTTTTATAACATTTACTTATACTATTTTTGAGGGTTATCTTTTAATTTTGTATTTATCTTTTTAACAGGGCTATATTATCTTCAGATGATGAAAAATATTTTTTGGATTATCCTTGCTTTGAGCGGCAGTTTTACTTTACAGGCACAAACATCTTATGTTAATACTCCTGCTTACTCCTCTTTTGTAACTTACCAGATGGGATTTCAGCGCCCGCGCGAAACTTTTGCGCGTAAGGAAGCTAACTTAAAGGCTTTATTTGAAGCCAAAAGCCTGCAGTGGCCGGCAAGGTATATGTATATCAGGTCATTCAAGTATGACAGCCAGCTGGAGGTATGGGTAAAAAATACCCTTAGCGAACCGTACAAATTGCTTAAAGTGTACAAAGTATGCGCGCTGGTAGGTACCTTAGGTCCCAAAAGATTTGAAGGCGATTACCAGGTACCTGAAGGTTTTTACCATATTAACCATTTTAACCCCAATAGTTCTTATTATTTGTCCCTGGGACTTAATTATCCCAACGCTTCAGACAGGGTATTAAGTGATCCCATAAAGCCGGGCGGTGACATTTATATACATGGTGGATGCGCTACGGTAGGATGTATTCCCATACAGGATGACCAGATAGGTGAACTGTATGTATTAACTGCCAGCAGCAAATCAGTAGGCCTTGATTTTATACCGGTACATATTTTTCCAATCAAGTATGATGTAAAGAAAAGCTATGAATACCTGGCCAAGCTTACTAAAGACAATCAGCAGCTAAAAGAGTTTTCTGATAAGATGGAAGATGCTTACGACTATTTTGAAAAGTACCGGCAAATTCCTATTGTAATGATCAAAGACAATGGTGAGTACGTGGTAAGCGATGCACTTCCTAAAGTTCTTAAATTTCAGCCTAAAATCCGTCCGGTAAGTAATCATAAACCTATTGTCCGCCAGATAGATTTTGTAGCAGATGCAGTTGCCAAATGGCCGCAATATCCCGGTGGCAGCGAAGCTTTTGCCGCTTACCTTAAAGAGTTGGGAAAAGACATGGTAAAGGTATTACCCGACAGCGTTACCAAAGCATATGCACAGGTTGAATTTATTGTAGATAAAGATGGAACGCCTGTGAACTTTAAAGTCACAAAAGGTGTAGATACTTACTTCAATGCCGTATTAGTGGAAAAGATGGAGCAGATGCCCAAATGGTCGCCGGCAATTTATCGTGAAAAGCCGGTTGCCAAAAAAATGGTGCAGACTATACCCGTAGGATTTGATTAAAGCCTGTGGAATGCAGGAGAATCGCCTTTTGCACGTGCACTCATCCCCAGGAGGTAATAGAAGATACCTCGTACAGCAAGAGAAACAACAATCCACAGGTCTCCACCGCACATTGCCATGCCTCAGACCCGCGCAAGCAAAATCGGAGATAACATAATCGCCTGGAGGTCTTTAGAATAAGTGGGACTGACCAAAAAGGTCACTTGATTGTCATATTGAGCCTGACGAAATATAGGCAATTAAGCAGTTCGCCTTCGACAAGCTCAGGCTGACAATACTTTTTTGGTCTGCTCCAGCTTTCCCAAAGAACATAATTCTAATCCCGATATGCTACCGTGTCAGCTCCAGCACCAGGTTAGACATCGGATTTAAGGATAACGAATCTTTGAGCGCTACACTATTGGCATTTATTACATCCCGGCCTGCTTTAAAGCCGTTTAATTTTTCAGCGAAACGGTCCAGGGCTATTGTTACAGGCTTATCATTGGTATTCATAGCACACATAATGATTTGCTTGTCATCATACCTAAAATAAACATATACGCCATCATAAGGAGCAAACTGCATGAGCTTTCCTGTTTTTATAGCCGATGAGCTTTTCCTGAAATTCGCCATCGTTTTTATATAAGAAAACAAGGCCTGCTCCTTAGCCGTTCTGCCGGCTACGGCAAATTTATTATCAGTATCCCCTTTCCAGCCACCGGGGAAATCCTTACGCACATATCCGTCATTGGGCGATGTAGTACCTGCCATCAAGATCTCACTGCCATAATACATTTGCGGAATGCCACGCGATGTTAACAGCCAGGCAAAAGCAGTTTTGTATTTAGCAGTATCTTCATTGATCACGCTGTAAAAACGGGCTATATCATGATTATCTAAAAAGATCACCTGCCGCATCGGATCCTTATAAACAAAATCCTGTGCCAGGGTAGTATATAATTTGTTTACCCCATTTGTCCAGCCAAAAGGCTCCGTAAGCGCAGGCTGAATTCCATAGAACAGCGTCTGAAAATCAGTAGTAGCCTGCAGGTTACTTTTATATGAAATGTTGGTATAATTATTCTCGCAGAAGTAGCTTTGGTTAGGTACACCATGCACCCATGTTTCCCCAAATATGGTAAGGCGCGGAAAATCATCGTACAGGGCCTGGTTGCACTTGTTCATGAACTCAAGGTCATTATACGCATAGGTATCCACACGCCAGCCATCTATGCCAAACTCCTCAACAGTCCATAGGGCGTGCTGGATTAAAAACTGCTGTACTTTTTCATTGCTCTGATCCCAGTCAGGCATGGAAGGCACAAACCAGCCTTTTTCCATCAGCTTTTTATCTGTTTCAGATGCATAAGGATCAAATAAAACCTGATCTTTATAGCTGGTTTGCGTGAATTTTGGCCAGCGGTGAAACCAGGTGCTGTCCGGCTGATCTTTAAACAAAAGATGCTCAGTGCCTACATGGTTATACACGGCATCCTGTATAATTTTCATGCCTTTTGCATGTACAGCATCTACAAGCTCTTTATAAGCCTTTTCGCCTCCAATGCGGCGTTCTATCCTGTAATGATCAGTAAACGCATATCCGTGCTCGGTGCGTTCCGACATATCATTTTCAATTACCGGATTTAACCAAAGTGCGGTAACGCCTAAGTCCAGCAAATAGTCCAGGTGATTTTGAATACCTTTTAAATCGCCGCCATGACGGTTAAAAACAGTATCCCGGTTTAAAGTCTGGTCACGCATTCCTTTTACCCTGTCGTTCAGCTCATCCCCGTTACTGAACCTGTCGGGCATAATAAGATATAGCAGGTCCTCCGAAGTAACGCCTTTGGCATAGCCCGTACCATTGCCGCTACGGCGGGCCTTCAGCTCAAACTTAAATCCTTTTTTTGAAATAAAGGGCAGTGTGATCCAGCCGGGCTTTGCTTCCTCCGATATCTCGATGTCCAGGA
>DAOLFI010000349.1:0-4515 GCA_035326385.1 Niabella sp. | reverse complement strand
ATTTTACGACTTTTATAGGTTGGCAAGGTTGACACCCTACGATTCTACGCTCTTATAGTTGCTTCTGGGCTGCGTTTAGCATATAACAGAAAACGGGAATCTTCACCACGTAATGAACAATTAAACATCTCATAAACATCAGTTTTACGACACGATTTCCTATATACTTCAAAGGACCTTATGTAATATCGCTATAAAGTTGGAATAACAAAAGAGGTTGACACTATCTAAAAATCATCTTTTTTAGACATTACCATGTGTAAAGATTCGTCAAACTTATTAAAATATGGTTCAATTAATGGGGTAAGATTCTTTCGCAATTCAGAGGCGGTTGCCTGCTTTTTTAATTGAATATTCTTAACGCCTGATTTTTTTAATTGAGAAATGTCTATTTTCCCAAGACTGTCGATAATATTGCTTAAGCTATCATACTCGCGTTTTTGATATTGAACAACTTTTTCTGAATACATTTCTTTCATATATCCTAGAAGAGATTTCAATTCTATATTCTCTATCTTAAGCCTGTATTTCTCTTCTTTGGTTGATATAGAAAATTTATAAGTTGCCCCGGTCGTTAGTCCAGCAATAAAACTAAACTCCCCACTACCAGATATCTCACCAGATTCAAGATCGTCGTATGACACAACTGCTTTATAGTTGTTAAAATTGGTCGCAACCCATTTTTTTGCATTACTAAAAAGTTCTTTTTTAGTCAATGGACTTTCATGAATATAAGTGTATGAAATATTCGAGTCGGTTTGCGCAACTGAAAGCAATGGCAATATGAAAACGATGAGTGTTAATTTTTTCATAATAGTAATTTTTGAAACATTATGTAAGGTAAGGTATTGTGTGAATACTCACAATGCGGGATCCCGTAAATAAGCCCTTTTTCTAGATTAGTATTAATTGTGGTTCTATACTTTGCTAACAAACTAAAATTATGGGAGACATTTATTATTCATTTCAACTATTAAAAATGCTGTTGCCGCAAATAAGATTTCTGGACGAAACAAATATTACATCCTGAAAATGTCGCGAAGGCATTTTAATTTCAACCCACCAGGTGAGAATACTTATTGCCTTATAGAGTCAAAACTAAAAGAGGATAATAGCAAGCCAGAATAAAAATATTTTTGCTATTCCGCTTCTGTACGTATCTTTGAAGCCTCATTCTACATTCAGAGAAATCTGAATATACATATTTCAAAATAAGGCCACAGAACAGGTGCAAGTCCTGTCCCTTCACTTTCTGAGTGTAGAATGAGACCAGTGGCCGTATTAAAATTTATGTATCATGAACCTCACAACACTTTTTACCCGCAATCATTTAGCCGGTAAGCAAGCCTCATTAAATGCCCTTCTTGACCAGTTTCCGCAGCTCAGCAAGCCACAGAAGGCATTAAGTAAACCAAATCTTAAGAATCTTTAAAACCGCAGCTTAAAACTACTACTATGAAAAGTAAAAAGAAAATACAAAAGACAGAATACGAGATGTGGCAGGAACAGAACGAAGATCTACAAAAGGAGTTAGGGAGGTTTAAGCAATACACGGAAGAGGTTTCCAGGATGGTAGATGAAGGCAAACGGATGTCGGAGGAGTTACTATTGAAGGCAAATATAATTAAAGCCAACAACCCGGCAGGCTGCAACAAATGCAAGTATAAAAGCCGCTGCCCCTGGGTAATAAAAGACCGTGTACCAGGTTTCAATGAAGTTTGCTTAAAACAGACCTTAACCTGTGGTTTATTTAAGACATCAGGAATTGAACGCGAAGCAAAAAAACTCCTCGAATCAAAGGGGCCGTTTCTTAATTAATTCACTTTAAAATCTTCCAATAAATAATCCATAACCTGTAAACCCTGTATTTCTTCAATTATTAAACTTAAATAAATGGGCAAATCAATTACACGAAAGACCGTCAGGAAGACAAATCCAGTAATAAAAAAGAGAGTAAATGCATCCTTGCAACAATGGACGCAGTCCCTTGACAAGGGAGGTATATTTGTAACCATGCCGCCAGATGTTTTAAATACTCTTAGATTGATAATCGGGCCGGAAAAACAAATATCTTATGACCAGCTTCTTGAAATACTAGTTATGGACAGATGGCATAGCCGGAGAAAAAAAGCCAATGAAATCCTTGATTGCCTATAAGAGGTGATAAAGTGTAGCGATTTTACAAAGCCAGGGGGTATACTCTGGCTTTTTTATTTACGGAATACCGTAAAACATAGTGCGGTATATCTGTTAGGTTTGAGCCAAACATATTTTATAACCAAACCCATATTACAATGACTCAACCAAATCAGAAAAAAAGTAAGAAAAAGACCTGGATAATTATCGCAGGGGTATTATTGGCTTTATTCATAATTGGCAGCATACCAGGAGATGACAAAAATAAGCCCGCAGCATCTACAGCATCCACTCCTGCAGAGATATCAGAACCAACCGAACAACCGCAAATCCCAGTTATTGAAGTTACCGCTAAACAACTGGTAGCGGATTACAACGCCAATGAAGTAAGTGCGGACAACAAATACAAGGGTAAGCAACTGAAGATTACAGGGGTGGTAGAGAGCATTAATAAAGATTTTACTAATGACATTTATTTGATAATAAAAGGGGGAGATGAATTATTTTCAGATGTGCATGCTTATTTTGATGATGCAGAAGCAGCCGCAAAAATATCCAAAGGTCAAAAAATTACTTTCACCGGGGTTGGTAGTGGCTTTACTATAAAAGACGTAATAATAAAAGAGGCGGCAATGGTGGCCTACTAGAATCAATGTTAGCTGTAGTCATACTTATAGCTTAAGCTGCGGTTTTTTATTAATTTTATACAAATGGAAACTAACAAAGCCCGGCGACACGAATTAAAAATGCTTCACTACAAAAAACGATTGAAGAAATATTGCATCCAGGAGGACGGGATCGGCAAACTATACGCACTTCGTTCACATGGTAAGCCCTGTAGCTGCTGGATGTGCAGCCCTGAGAAATACAGCCGTGCTAAACAGAAAGCCCGATTTCTGAAATTTGGGGTGCTTTCCAAGAAAACGAAGTAAATGGTACCTGGAAATAGGGTGCTGTACTTTGCCGCACCCTCGCTTATAAAGAATGAAGGTTTTTCTACGGTCATTACGCGCATAAGGGATATTGTAGCAGATGCTACAATGAAGTAATTATGAATTTGTTAATACTTTTTTCCATTACTTTGCACAAGCCACATTTTAAAAATATGCCGGAACCAAATGTTTTTCTTGCACCTAAGCTTGAAGGTAAGAGGTTTGAAAACCACGCTTTACCCCTTGATATGCTTGAAGATCTTTCTGCGCTACAGAACCTTATTTTCGAAGTGGCAAAGAAAATATATCTCGAAGAAAATTCGCACAGGAAAAGAGTACCCAATGGTTTTTTGGAAAATACCGGATTATCTATAATTGATGTAAAAGAAGGCAGCACTATTCCACAAATAGTAATAAGCACCCTTGTAGGAGTGGGATCTATTATTGGCACCAACAACTTCACAACATCCAATTACCTCGAAAAAGCAAAAGAAGAAGTCTTACAATTAGTATCCACCGAAGGTGCAACTCCTGCAAACCTGGGTTCTTATGACGAAAAGATAATAAGCTATTTCAACAGGTTAGGCAGAAACCTAAAGGATGGCGAGGAAATGATATTAGCCCCTAATTCGACAACCAATCGGGCTGTTTTAAATCAATCGGTCAGAAAAAAAATATTGCTGACCCGATCCGCGAGTAGAGAATATTCGGCCGAAATAAATGAGTACGCAACCATCCCTATGATACATAAGGGAGATAAAGAATTTTCTATCTCAATAGAGGGTAATGAATATCGGTATAAATTAAAGCCCGGCATCAGGGATGTTGTGGAAGAAGCGTTTAAAGAGTTTGATAATAAAACATTTGTATCCATAAAAGCTACAGGTATTTTTGATAAAAACGACAAGCTTATAAAAATTGCCAAAATTGAATCTATAAATGTTTTAGATCCGTTTGATGTAGACCTGCGTATTTACCATTTAAAGAAGATACAGGACAACTGGTATTACGGAGAAGGTAAAGCCCCGGACCACGGATTCTTAGATAGGTTCAGTGCAGACTTTGGGCAGTACTATGGGTTTGATTTGCCGCTGCCTGCTATATTTCCAACAGCGGCGGGCGATATTGAGCTGGAATGGAGTTTTAAAATAGCAAACATAAATTTTGAAATAAACAGCAAAGAGTATACCGGCACACTGTATGTAATGAAAAAAAACGGTGGGGATGATAAAGATGAGGAAATAAATTTAGATCTTGGCAAGTCCGAAGACTGGCAGGTACTGTCGGAAAAGTTAAAAGAAAATATTGATGAACGACCAAACGCTACTGCATAGGCAAGTACACCCAAATTTTGTTGAAAATCTTTCTGTATCCTCACAGGCATTTTTAACTGGCCAAATGAGGGCGCAATCTTCCATTTTTGCTCCAAGTAGTAAAGATGAGAATA
>DAOLFI010000348.1:0-4518 GCA_035326385.1 Niabella sp. | reverse complement strand
ATACACCGGAAATAAAAATGGCACCATGATGGGAGCCAAACCCGGATGGGTAAACATCAGGAATAAGATAGCACATTATCGAACACCCATAAAAAATGTAATACTCGGCGGACATTGGGCTGAGTTAGGCGGAGGAATACCCATTGCTGTAAAAGCTGGTTCTAATGCTGCTTTATTGGTTTTAAAAAAAGAAAATAAAAAAGCATTCAGAGTGCTGGCCGATTATATGGATCGAAAAATTTCAATCACAGATTTCTTTAAAAAAAATATTTTCAAACCGTATTGTAATAATTGGGTACGAAAGCCAACTCCGGCCGAAAGGGCAATTGTAAAGAACAAAAATTAATCATTATTATGATTGATACAGACATACCTAATTTTTAGCAACTACCCTAGACGAAAAAGCACTGTTGATGTCATTCGATATTGTATGTTTTTACCTTATTGTACAAACCGATTTATTATCCACAGCATCAACGTTATTCAGTCAGATAAAGAGACACACACCTGAATAAAAAATATTGTTGAGAAAATAAATGTATTTTCACTTAATTCATTTGGCTCTGAGCCGACAATCCTACTTGAATTGTGAAAAAGCGGTAATTATGGATATGACAAAAATTATTGAAAAAACTAATTCATTTTTAGTTGAAGAGTTTGAGGCGGACTCGTCATTGATACATCCCAATGCCAGCTTTAAAGAAGTGCTTGATCTTGACAGCCTTGATTATATTGACCTTTTGGTGGTCATTGAAAGCAATTTTCATTTTAAAGTACAACATGGTGATTTTTTATCATTAATAACCTTTCAGGATTTTTACAATTACATATACACAAAAACAGAAACGAAAGTGACTGGTTAAAATTCTTATTGCGTTTTTTTATTTGTCACTTTTTTTAATTCCCGTATCCCTACTTATATTTATACGGCAGAAAAATATTTTATCCCAATAAAATAAAGCATGAAGTGTCAAATGCCCTGTTATAAAAAGGAGCATTCCCGTACATTAGGTGTTCGGCGAGATGAACAATTTTTTGTGTTTTTACCCCAGCTCATTGTTTTTATTGATAAATTGATGCCCGCATAAAAACACCTCATTACAACATAAACCGATGATATCTAAGGCAGTTTATACAGGAAGCCCACAGTATAATAAGTTTCTCCTGGATATGTAAGATTTAATTCAAGACATGCTTTAAATCACCTAATTCCCTCCAAATCCAGCTGGTAAGTATTCTTTGTACTTTTCCTTGATATAGGTAAGTCCTTCTTCATTTTCTTGAAGGTTTATATTTAGTCTTTCTTTAATAAACTCATGTCGCTGTTTAGCCTCACTAATAATATCGCCCCAGGTTAAAATATAGACGTCACAATTGTCCATTTGGGAAATGTGACCATAGCTTCGATTTGCCTGTTTTAAATACGGTGCTAATTCCGATTTAATGTCCTTTGTAACGAGAATAAACTTCCATCTGGTTTTATCCTTTGGAAAACGCCTATCGTTCGCAACCTTTGCAGCGTAAGATTCAATTTGTTGCTTTTCAGTGAATCCTGCATCTACACTCGGTTTTTTTAGCTCGATGGCAAGATTCTCTTTCCCGGCGCTCCCCAAACTATATTGTTGCCAGAGACAAATATCGGGTATGGTTTGAAGTTCGGAATTATCTTCGCGATTTACTATTTCCTCAAAATCATCTCTTTCCATTGCATCTTTCAGATAGTTTTTAAGGACATTTTTAAGTGTTACGTCATCAACTCCATAATTATATTGCTCCCCAAATATCCATGTTTCGTTTACAATTATTTTGTGAAGATGTTTCCGTTCTTTAAAATTTTTATGAAGATCTTTATTGTAAATAATTTGCTCCAGGCCCAGTAAAAAATTCAGACGGTTCTTTATTTCCGTCATTGAATCAATAATATTAGAAAGACTAGTAGCATCGAGTAGATCAGAAAGCTCCTCTCTTTTATCCTGGGGTAATCCAATGACCTCTGTTAGAATTCTACTAAAATGTTTAGAGTCATTTTCTAAAGCCTCTCTTACCAATGCAAGAGTCAATTTTTTTCCAGTGTCATCCTGATCCTTAAAAGAAGGAAGATATTCATTAATCTGTAGAGCCATAATATCGAAAACCTGGCGTTTAGTTTCCTCAACGACATTGTCAGCGTTCCCCTTGTATGGATAAATATTCCTTTCTTTTAACTCGTCTATGAAAGCTTTGGAATATGAGTGTAACTTTTTTCGAATATAATCTTTCGCAAAACTTTTTGATTCTTTATAAATTTCCGACACTAAGTCATCAGATTGCCAGAAATCAATTGTGTTATTTCTTTGTAACTGCTCGATATATTCAGATTGAATAAAAATTGAAATCGGAATCGAAGAAGACCTCAGCCCTATATTTATTTCAAGAAAAGGTATTCCCTCATTGTTACATAGATAAGTTTTTCTTTTATTATCAAAAGTCCATTCGATAATTTTAATGGTAAACTTATGAGCAACATCATCTTTCTTAATAGTTGCCGTTTTTGAATTTTTAGACCTTCAATTTGGCCTTTAGATTGTTTGGCAACTCGCAGAATTCTCGTAAATCTCCGGTCAATTGGTTAGATAATTGTCCAATAAGGTTCCCTTATTGGACTTTGAGACCCGTAAGATTTAGGCATTCTCATTAGTTTTATCCCCATATTGACAGTCCGGCAGTTCATAAAACTTCAAAAAGTCCTCTATCACATCCTTAGATAATTTCCCTCTTAGGTCTACACATGTAGACCGATAATCAAAATTCTATAAGTTTTGATTATCGGTTTTGTCATTTTAGCCAATTTGAATTTGTATGGAATATTGCATCGGTAATGCTGTTGTTGAGTTTGTTTTTGCATCAAGTACTCTACAGCCTTGTCATCATTAGCTTTTATTTTTTCTGAAATCACAACATCATCCTCTGGAGAAAGTAACTTGCGAAGTTGCTTTGCGCTGTCCAGGCAGCTCGATGCTAATTTACCAGCTTTTTTATTATTCATACCGCCTTGGATTGAAAGCTTAATTACCGAATCAGCTTATCGGCATACGATGCTGCGATCTTGTAAATACTATGCTGAACCACAACTCTTTTATAAGCTGCATTTACAATGAATCTTCTTTGGTTTGAGCGGGGTTGATTGTACTTTCACCCTCAAACCGCAGGTATTTTTACGATTTTACTAAAAAACGGCAGCGTTGTACATTTTTTTCTGATAACCTAGACGGTTTTAGAGAATGGCTTCAAAAGCACAGTGTTCCTAATGTTCGCAATTATTAGAAGTGATCGCAATGATTTTTCATAGGCTAGCAACGGCCCGCTCTGTCTAGGGTAAGCTTTTTCAATTTAGTGCTGTTTAAATCGTACTTTTGATTGGCTAATTAACTTAAACAAAACTTATGTATTATGAGAAATCCAGTTTTAACCTTAATCGTTCTTGCTGTAAGTCTTTTATTTTTTACTTCTTGCAAAAAAGAAGTTGATGACGACCGCGATCCTAATCATCCATATAATTCCCTTATTGTCGGTAGTTGGAAATTTGAAAGCGATTCAATAATCGAAGAAAATACAGGCAAGGTAGATAGAGTAATCCCTGCGCCAACTGAGGTTGAACAAATACTTTCTTTACGAAGTGACGGCAGTGCTGAATTTAATAATGGATTTGGGGAAGTACTTAAATACGATTACTACATTACCAAAGCCGGTAAATTTGCGACAAAGGTAGAAGGGGAAAATTCTTATAGTCCCGGATCTGACATTCTTCTTTTGAACTCCACGACCTTCCGTATTAAAGGCAGAGAATATTATACTACAAGTGGTGGTGGACGTGGGTACATGACCTCTACCTATAAAAGAAAATAATATAATTCATATACCTTTGACTTCGTTCAAAATCTTTTGCAGATTCGCTATAGTTATCAAATCTTGCGTAATTTGGTTCAAAAAAAGTCCAAGAGGGACGTTATTGCAATTATGATCTAATCCTGGGTATGTCTGTTGTTTTGGCAGTCGGGCAGCTCAGAAAAAGCAACTAAGTCTCTTAGTAACTGATTCGATAAACTTCCCGTTCTTTCTATAAATTTTTCCCACAGAAAGATCCCACTAAAAATTAAGCGTGCCACTTTATGGAAAAAAGCATTATTAAGCTATATTAATTTCCGGTTAACAACTATTCTCCTAAATTTGCATTTCCTTTTGCAATTATGAGTGATGCAATAAAACACGAATGCGGACTGGCATTCATAAGACTCCGGAAAAGCTTTTCCCATTATTTAAAAAAATATGGAACCGTAATGTGGGGGCTGAACAAGCTGTACTTGCTTATGGAAAAACAGCATAACCGCGGTCAGGACGGCGCCGGTATTGCAGCCATTAAATTAAATGTAGAGCCCGGGCATCCTTTCATGCACCGTATAAGAAGCGCCCAATCAGGAGCCATTTCAGCCCTGTTCCAGAATATTGCTGAAGAGGTAAACGATCTCACAAAATACAATC